>CANQMM010000006.1 GCA_947624955.1 uncultured Bacilli bacterium
GATAATATGAATGAAGATGAGTTAGTAGCTAATCTATTTAGAATAAATCAAACAAAACAAAGATTAATACGAGATAACGTAAAAGGGGAGGATAATGCCAAGGCGGTTCACTACGAAGTCGGTAGAAAGGTTCGAAAGGCGATTCAAGATATTGGCGGGATGATGCCTGAAGAGATGCCAACACCTGAAAAAAGTTTAAAAGAACTTGAAAAAGAAAAGAAACGATTAGAAAATAAAGAACAAGAAAAACTTGAAGAAGTCAAATAATTTATGGAAGTAACTAACTATAAAAATGAATGAAAACAAAACAAATATCAACTAGTTGGTTACGGTTTAGTTAACCTTTAATAAAAAAGAAAGTAGGTGGTAATTTTGAATAATAAATTAGAAACAATTTCAAATCTTTTTGAAGATAAAGAAATAAGAAGTATTTGGGATAGTGAGAAAGAAGAATATTACTTTAGTGTTGTTGATGTTATTGGCGCATTGACAGACAGCAATATTCCAAAAAGGTATTGGACAGATTTAAAAAGAAAATTAGAAAAAGAAGGAAGTGAACTGTACGAAAATATCGTACAGTTGAAAATTAAAGCTCAGGATGGGAAAATGAGGGAAACAGATACCTTAGATACAAAAGGGATTTTAAGATTAATTGAATCTGTTCCAAGCCCTAAAGCAGAACCATTTAAACTTTGGTTGGCCAAATTAGGAAGTGAAAGAATTGATGAAGTGTTTGATCCGGAAATTGCAGTTAGTAGAGCAGTAGAATATTATCGTAAAAAAGGTTATAATGATGAATGGATAAAAGCTAGATTAAGTGGAATAGTTGATAGATTTAAACTTACCGATATATGGAAAGAAGGCGGAATTACTAAGCCAATGGAATTTGCACTTCTAACAAACGAAATATATAAAGGTTGGTCGGGTATGAAAGCTAGTGAATATAAGGAACTAAAAGGTCTTAGAAAAGAATCTTTAAGAGATAATATGACTGATATTGAAGTTGCTCTAACAAATATCGGGGAAATAGCAACAAGGGATATTGCTAGAGAAGAACATCCAAAAGGATTAAAAGAAAATTTAAATGTAGCCAAGCGTGGTGGAGGAGTTGCCAAAGGAGCAAAAGACTTATATGAAAAAGAAACTAAAAAATCAGCTATATCAAAAAGCAATAGCTTAAATTATAAATACATAGATAAAAAATTAATAGAAGATAAATAGTTTCAATTTCGGCGAATTCGACGAGTTTAGAAAAGGGTTCAAAAATGAACGCTTAAGATTTGAACTTTTTAGTTTTAAAAGAAGGATGTGAAAATATGAATGAAGATAAAACAAACATCAATTGGTATCCGGGTCATATGGCTAAGACGAAAAAGCAAATAAAAGAGAAAATGGGATTAATCGATGTAGTTTATGAGTTAATCGATAGTCGAATTCCTTACTCTTCCAAAATACGGGATATTGATGAGTTAGTAAAGAATAAACCGAGAATTTTAATTATGACAAAGTATGATTTGTGTGACAAAGTAGAGACAGCTAAATGGGTTAAGTATTACGAAGAAAATGCTTATAAGGTACTACCAATGAATTTAAACGATAGTAATGCGATTAATGAACTAATTAAAGTTACACAAGATATGATGGAAGAAGAGCAAAGTAAGAGAATTAATAAAGGTTTAATGGCCAAAGAGATTAAAGTTTTAGTAATGGGTATTCCGAATGTAGGGAAGTCAACGTTAATTAATAAGTTAGCGAAAAGAAATGCTACTCTAACCGGTAACACGCCGGGCGTTACTAAAAATTTAAATTTTATCAAGACAAATAGTAATCTTTTATTACTCGATTCTCCGGGAATTTTATGGCCAAAACTTGATAATGCCGAGGTGGCTTTAAATTTAGCGAGTATGAGTGCTATTAAGAGTGAAATATTACCAATAGATGAGGTGGCTATTCATATTTTAAATAAGTTAGATAAATATTATCCAGAAGTATTAAAGCAAAGATATAATCTAGATAAACTTGAGGAAGATTTAGAAATAGTGTATGATAAGATTGGTAAGAAAATTGGAGCACTAGTCAAAGGTGGCGAGGTGCTCTATGAAAGAGTAAGCTTAGCAATAGTAAATGATGTTAAGAATGAATATATTACCGGAATAACTTTTGATAGGAGATAATTAAATATGGATAAAGAAGTAGCAAAGTATTTAATTGATAGGTTAAAGTTAAATGACCATTTGACAACGGAAGAAATGACCGTCTTTTTAGCAAGATTTCAAAGGTATTTTCGGGGTAATGCTAGTAAAAATAGTGCTACTGGAGTAGGCGGAAGAACTCTTGGTACTTTAAAATATAATATGGATGAATTATTGAAATTTTTAACTGCTCTTGGGTGTACGGAAAAAGATTTTATCGAAGTAATCGATAAAGCTCCGGATTTATTAAATATAGATATTAAGAGATTATATATTAAGTATTTGATATTGGGATTGTTACCAATATGTGAGGAAGACCCTGAATATCGTTTAAGACATATAGTTAATAAGCCCCAAGATATTAGAACTAGCGAAAATGTGATGTATGCGAGAATTAAGTTTGCTTTAAATTCCGGATATCCATCGGTTAAATTAAATTGGAATATGGTTGTCCATGCAACAAGAATGGAATATGGAGATATCTTTGTGAAAAGAAAATATGGGAAGTCTTATAAAGTCTTTGATAATGCTGATGATTATAAGGAACTAGAAATAGTTAATAGATATCCTTTAACCGATGATGTTATTCGGGAATTAAAACAATTAAAATGTAATGAAGAGGTAGTTGCAAGATATGAAGAAGAGCCAAAGTTCGGTATGTGATTTATTAAAATACGAAAAAGAATTATATGAACAAGATATTAAATTAATTGCCGGAGTAGATGAAGTAGGTAGAGGACCGTTAGTAGGGCCGGTGGTGGCAGCGGCGGTTATCTTACCGGAAGGTTATGAATTGGAAGGTTTAACGGATAGTAAACAATTAAGTGAGAAAAAAAGAAATTTATATTATGATATTTTACAGAAAGAAGCCATTGCTATTGGGGTAGGTGAAGCTTCTAGTCAAGAAATCGACGAAATTAATATCTATGCCGCTAGTCGGTTAGCTATGGAAAGAGCTTTAGCAAATTTACCGGTCCAGCCTAAACATATTTTAGTTGATGCGATGCCTTTACATCTAGATATTCCTTCAACGAGTATCATTCACGGGGATGCTTTATCTTTATCGATTGCGGCGGCGAGTGTGATAGCCAAAGTAACTAGAGATAGAATGATGGAAGAATTAGATTTAGAACATCCGGAATACGGTTTTAAAAAACATAAAGGTTATCCTACTAAATATCATTTAGAAATGTTAAAAAAATATGGACCGTTAGCAAATTATAGATTTACATATGGGCCAGTTCGTGGTTTAATTAATAATTGTGAAGAAGGAAAAGAATAGGAAGTTAAATAGTATGAAGAACTTGTTTTTAAATCGTGCTTTTAAAAATTATTGTTTAATGTTTTTAACAATGTTCGCAACCGAATTAATATTTCGAAAAGTATTAGATATTCCAATTAGGGAATGGTCAACTTTACGAGTATTTATCGGGATAAATATTATTAGTATTTTCTTAGGAATACTGTATTCTTTTACAGGGCGAGTCCTTGGGAATATTCTTTCGTTTATAACAAGTTTAATTGCTAGTATTTATGCTATAGCGCAAGCGGGTTTTATCAATTATTTAGGCGTCTATATTTCGCTTGGTACCGCTAGTCAAGCGGGAGCAGTAAAAGATTATATTGGCGATTATATTCAAAGTTTTAAGGGAAGTTTTTACCTTATCTTAATTCCGATTGGTTTATTGCTGATTTATTATTTATTAATTGAAAGAAATGTTAAGATAAAAATAGATAATCAAAAGTTTAATGTCTTAGAAGTTCTTGGCGGACAAGAGACTAAAGATTTAGAAAATCAAAGAATTAAGAAGCAAGAAAGAAAGAAATTAAATATTATTAGAATAGCTTTAACAGTTATTTTAGTTGGTCTTGGCGGATTTTATTACTATTCTTTGCGTGCTGAATTTATGCAAAATAAATTGCAATTAATTAGTACGAAGGATTTATTTAATAATCCGGAAATTCCGAATATTGCTGTCAATCAATTTGGGATCAGTGTATTTGGGTTACTAGATATTAAAACGAAATATATGCCTAGCTCTTCTTTAGAAGAAGAGTTTACTGATGGATTTAATAAACCCGTGCAAGAAATAACTGACTATACTAGATTTATCAACGATACTGCTTGGGAGCAGATAATTAGCGAAGAAAAAAATAGCAATTATAAGAAATTAAGTAATTATTTTATAAGTAAACCAATCACTCCGAAGAATGATTATACGGGAATGTTTAAAGGTAAAAACTTAATTGTCATTATGATGGAATCGACGAATAACATTGCAATTAATAAAGAATATTTCCCTAATCTCTATAAATTATATAGTGAGGGATGGAGTTGGGATAATGCTTATTCGCCAAAGAATTCTTGTTCGACTGGAAATAATGAGATGAGTGGGATGGCGAGTCTTTATACCATTAACTTATCTTGTACGGCCAATAATTATCGGGATAATACCTATTTTGAAGCGATATTCAATTTATTTAATCGTGCCGGTTATACGACGAGTAGTTATCATAATAATGCCGATCAATACTATTATCGGAAACAAATTCATCCCAATATGGGAAGTATGAACTATTATAATGCAAATAATTTAGGAATTCCGGTACCAAGTGTATATCAAGAGTGGGCAAGTGATGTTACTTTAATGGAAAAGTTCTTAGAAAAAACGGCAAGCGAAGAACATTATATGGCTTGGATTACAACAGTGACGGCGCATCAACCTTATACTGTTAGCAGTGAATATGGGGATTTGTATGTCGATGATTTTGCCGATACGGATTATGATATTAGTTTAAAAAGATATTTATCGAAATTAAAAGTATTTGATGAAGCTATCGGGACTTTATTAGATGGTCTAGAAAAACAAGGAAAGTTAGATGATACGGTAATTGTTTTATATGGTGATCATTATCCCTATGGACTTAGTAAATCGACGATTAAACAGATTGTCGATTATGATATAAGTTGGGGTTATGAAATCGATAGAGCACCATTTATCATTTATAATTCCGAAATAAAACCAACTAAATTTAAAGAGTATACTTCCTATATGAATATTTTACCGACGGTAGCCAATCTATTCGACTTAACTTACGATCCGAGATTATATTCGGGAATAGATATTTTAAGTGATGAATATCCAAATCGGGTAGTCTTTGGGGATGGTTCATGGCGCGATGAAAGGGCATTTTACAATGCGGCAACCGGGAAGATTAAATATTTAGGTGAACAAAAATATACGGATGAGGAAATAATTAGCATAAATAAAGATATACTTAATAATATAAGAATGGCTAATTTAGCAATTACTACTAACTATTTTGCCTATTTAGGGGAAAAATTACAGGAGTATAATTCGCCATTATTGTTAAATAAGCAAATTTTTACTGATAAGCAAGAAGAAACAAGTGAGGAAAATACAACTTCCTAATAGAAAGGAAAGAAAATGAAGAAATTAGTTATAGTAGAAAGCCCAAGTAAGAGTAAAACCATTGAAAAATACTTGGGTAATGATTATAAAGTAGTAAGTAGTAAAGGGCATATCAGAGACTTAGCAACAACGGGAAAATATGGCTTGGGAGTAGATATCGAAAACAATTTTACGCCAACATATGTACCGATAAGTGGTAAAAAGAAATTAATTACGGATTTAAAAAAGATGAGTAAAGACTATGACAAAGTTGTTTTGGCAACCGATCCGGATAGAGAAGGGGAAGCTATCTCTTGGCATTTATATGATGCTTTAGGTTTAAAAGATAAGGATTATGAAAGAGTTACCTTTCATGAAATTACGAAAGATGTAATTAAAGAAGCTTTTGAAAATCCGGGGAAAATCGATAATAATTTAGTTAAGAGTCAAGAAACAAGAAGAATTTTAGACCGGATTATCGGTTTTCGATTAAGTAAATTAATGCAAAGTAAAACAGGTGGTAAAAGCGCCGGACGCGTTCAGAGTGTCGCTTTAAAATTAATCGTCGATCGGGAAAGAGAAATCGAAGCTTTTATTCCGGAAGAATATCATACGATTACCGCTAGTTTTGAAGGATTTACGGCAGACTTAATTAAATATCAAGATAAAGATATTAAAATTAAAAACTTTGACGAAGCCCAAGCAATTCTCGATAAATTAACTAAAGAATTTACCGTAACGAATATCGATAAGAAAGAGAAAAATAGAAAGAGTAAATTACCGTTTAAGACGTCTACCTTACAACAAGTGGCGGTTAATAAATTAGGTTTTTCTTCTTCGAAAACGATGCGGATAGCGCAAAAACTTTACGAAGGGGTCGATGTTGGGAAAGAAACTGTCGGTTTAATCACGTATATGCGTACGGATTCAACGAGACTTTCTCCGGCTTTCATAGCAGAAACATTTAAATATATTAAAGATAATTACGGGGAAGGGTATGTTGGCAGTGTTAAAAAAGAGAAAAAAACCGAACACGAGCAGGATGCCCACGAAGGGATTAGACCAACAAGTATTTATCGAACTCCAGAAAGTGTGAAAAAAAGTTTAACAAGTGAGGAATATAAATTATATAGTTTGATTTATTACCGGACTTTAGCTTCTTTAATGAAAGATGCGAAGGTTATGGCGACGAGTGTTGATTTAATAAATAACGATTATTTATTTAGAGCCAATGGCAGTGTCTTAATATTCGACGGTTATTTAAAAGTATATGAACACTATGAAGATAACGAAGATGTGGTTTTACCGGATTTAGATAGTAAGTTAAATCAAGTAATCATAGCTAGTGACATTACTAGTGAACAACACTTTACGAAACCGGCACCACGATATACTGAAAGCTCTTTAATTAAAGAATTAGAAAAATTAGGAATCGGGCGACCTAGTACTTATGCGACGATTATTGAGACATTAAAATCACGGGATTATGTAGCAGTCGAAGATAAGAAATTTGTTCCGACAGCGATGGGAATTGAGACAACAGATAAATTACAAGAATTCTTTAGTGGGATTGTCAATGTCAAATATACCGCTAATATGGAAAATGACTTAGATGAAATTGCTTTGAATCAAAAGGATAACATTAAAGTCTTAGAAGAATTCTATAAGGATTTTGCTCCTTTAGTCGATACAGCTTTTAAGAATATGGAGAAAAAAGAAGCTGAGCTAACGGGAGAAAAGTGTCCGGAATGTGGTAATGACTTGGTAATCCGGAGCGGGAGATATGGCAAATTTATTGCTTGTTCGAATTATCCAAATTGCAAATATATTAAAAAAGAAGAAGCCCAAGTTATTGAGGTTGCCCCTTGCCATAAATGTGGTAGTGTCATAGTCGAAAGAAAAACAAGAAAAGGCAAAGTATTTTATGGATGTAAAAATTATCCGAAATGTGATGCTGCTTTTTGGTATTTACCAATAGATAAAGATTGTCCAAAATGTGGGCATCAAATGATGTTAAAAAATAAAAAAGAGATTTGCCCAGAATGTGATAAGAAAGAGCAGTAATGTTCTTTTTCTTTTGGGGTAAGATAATTAAGAGGTGGTTGTTTTGACAAATATTTTAGAAGATATTAAATTCGTAGAAGCTTTTTTAGAAAAGTATTTAGGACTTAAAAAGAATAGTTTAAAGGGTAAAGTTAAAATTAAACAGAAAAAAGATAATGAAGTAATTTTTAGCGTAGATGAACAAGAAATTACTATAAAAATAAAAAAATAATTAGGATTAAATAAACCTGTGATATAATATCATTATCGGGTGAGATTATGCAGTCAAATAAAATACGTAATTTTTCAATTATTGCTCATATTGACCATGGCAAAAGTACACTAGCTGATAGAATTCTCGAACTAACGGGAGCTATCGATGCACGGGAAATGAAAGAACAGCTTTTGGATAGCATGGACTTAGAAAGAGAAAGAGGCATTACGATTAAGTTAAATGCCGTGGCTTTAAAATATCAGTATCATAATGAAGAATATATTCTCCATCTAATCGATACGCCAGGACATGTCGATTTCTCTTACGAGGTAAGTAGGAGTTTAGCAGCTTGTGAAGGGGCAATATTAGTTGTGGATGCCGCTCAGGGAATCGAAGCACAGACACTTGCTAATCTCTATTTAGCTATGAGTAATGATTTAGTCATAATCCCGGTAATTAATAAAATAGATTTACCAAATGCCGATATCCCGAAAGTCAAAAAAGAATTATGTGAGGTATTAGGTTTTAAAGAAGAAGATATACTTTTATGTAGTGGAAAAACAGGGGTCGGAGTTAAAGAACTACTAGATGCCGTAGTGGAAAGAATACCGGCACCGGAGGTAAAAAACAACCAAGAAACGCGAGCGTTAATCTTCGATAGCAAGTTTGATGCTTACCGAGGAGTCGTAGCTCTAGTTAGAATATTTGATGGCAAGATCAAAGTTAAAGATAAGATTAAAATGATGGCTACAGGCGGAGAATTTGAGGTAACGGAGGTCGGAATTTGTACACCGAAAGAGGTTAAAAAGAACGAGTTATCTCCGGGGGAAGTCGGTTATGTCTGTGCGGCGATTAAAGATATTAGCTTAGTCCACGTCGGGGACACAATTACTTTGAGTAATCGCCCGGCTGGAGAACCACTAGCAGGATATCAACCGATGAAACCGATGGTATATTCGGGAATATTTCCAATTGAACCGAATAAATTTCCGGCGCTTAGAGAAGCTTTAGAAAAGTTAAAACTCAATGATGCGGCGCTAGCTTTTGAACCGGAGACATCGGATGCCTTAGGTTTTGGGTTTCGTTGTGGCTTTTTAGGATTACTCCATATGGACGTCATTATGACGCGGTTAGAAAGAGAATTTGACTTGGATATTATTGCGACGAGTCCAAGTGTTATCTATGAGGTGGAACTTACAAATGGCGAAGTTGTAATGATCGATTCACCAAATAAAATGCCTGATAGGGTAAGTATTAAAGAAATAAGAGAACCGTATATAAGAACGAATATCTTTGTTCCGAGTGAGTATATCGGACCGATTATGGAATTATGCCAAGATAAAAGAGGCCAATATATCGGAATGGAGTATATTAATCCTACGCGAGTAAATATCCATTATGATATTCCCCTTGCGGAAATAGTGTATGACTTTTTTGATAAATTAAAAAGTACTACTAAAGGATATGCTTCATTTGATTATGAGATCATTGGCTATAAAGCAAGTGATTTAGTAAAGATGGATATATTAATTAATGGCGAGGTGGTCGATGCGTTATCGTTAATCGTTCATAAAGATTTTGCTTATAACCGGGGAAAGAGCATTGTGGAGAATTTAAAAGAAATTATTCCAAGGCAAATGTTTCAAGTACCAATTCAAGCGAGTATTGGCAGTAAAGTAATCGCCCGGGAAAATATCAGTGCAATGAAGAAAAACGTCTTAGCCAAATGTTATGGTGGCGATATATCCCGGAAACGAAAATTATTGGAAAAGCAAAAAGAAGGCAAAAAGAGAATGAAAATGGTTGGTAGTGTAGAGATACCCCAAGAAGCTTTTTTAGCAATATTAAAGGTAGATAAATAGAGGTGTAATTATGAATAAACTATCAATAATAGAATTAAGAGAAAAATTAATGGTTTTAATTAATGATGAAATGGTCAATGATTTACTCAATACATTAGATAATTGTATATTTAGAGGTGTCAATTGGACGAGAAAGTATGGCGGGCAACCTTGGTTACTAGCTTGTTTTGAAAATGATACCATTAGATATGATGAAGAAACCGGAGTTTTGGAAGTTTTAAAAAAACATAAAGTTGCCGATAACCATTGGGAGTTGACCATCGATTCTTATAGTTTCTATGGCAATCTTAGTGTAAGTAGAAAAAGAACGAAAAGAACAGTTAAGGTAGATGGTAAAAACTACAAGGTCGACTCAACCCTAGAAATTACGGAAAAGAGTTTTAATAAAAACGGATTCCCATTTAATATTTGTAAAAAAGGACCGGTTAATTTCTCGAGTACATTATTTAAAGCCTTCGCTACGGATATTTTAGATTTTAGTTTAACGGAAAGAGAAGACTTGGCATTCTATCATTTAGATACTGATGCTGTGGTTAAGAATAAAGAAGAGCTAGCTGTTACTGGCGTACTTTTAAGTGATGGGGAAAAAGAAAAAACTTATATAGCGGTTTTACAATCCAAAACGGAAGATGGTCAAACGCAAACAGTAGCATATCCACTATTTTACGATGCCAAGAAACGGATCATTACCGAACCGCTAGCTAGAGAGCCATTATTTCATTTAAAAGGTTATACTTTTTGCAAAGTCGATGTATCTTCTTTAGGATTTTTAGGTCACGATGAAGCTAGTTTAGATAAATTTTTAGGAGAAAGTTTAGCAAGTGCGGCCAATGAAGAAAGGGTAACTATAACTCATACGAATCCCAACTTAAAGCTAGCACCTAAAGATGGTAAGTATGAATAGTGTGTATGTTCATATTCCTTTTTGTAATAGTATTTGTTCTTATTGTGACTTTTGTAAATTACTTTATGATGGGGGCTTTGTAACACAATATTTAAATGCTTTATTAAGAGAAATTAAATATCGTTATCGGGATGAAATCATCGATACTTTATATGTTGGTGGGGGAACTCCTAGTGCTTTGCAAATGAAAGAATTAAAATATCTCTTCGAAATATTAAAAACCATTAAGTTAGCTAAAGAGTACGAATTTACTTTTGAGTGTAATTTAAATGATATTAATGAGGAATTATTACTTATTTTAAAAGCTAATGGGGTGAATAGGTTAAGTATCGGGATTGAATCTTTCGATGAAGATAAGTTAAATTTTATGGATAGATGGCATACTTATGCGGAAGCTAAAAAAGCTATTAAGTTATGTCGCGATTTAGGTTTTGCCAATATCAATATCGATTTAATGTATGGCATACCGGGAGAAACATTAAAAGTCTTAAAAAAAGATTTAGAGCAAGTACTCAGTTTAGAACCGGAACATATTAGTACGTATTCTTTAATTATTGAAGATAATACCAAGATAGGCATCGATAAAATGGTGCCGATTAGTGAAGATGAAGATGCCAAAATGTATGACTATATATGTAAAAAATTAAGTAAGAATTATGAACATTATGAGGTTAGTAACTTTGCGAAACCGGGTTATTACTCAAGGCACAATATGAAATATTGGAATAATGAAGAATATTATGGCTTTGGTTTAGGAGCAAGTGGCTATATCGATGGCGTAAGATACGAAAACACGCGAAGCTTGACAAATTATATTAAAGATAAATATGTTTTAAAAGAAGAGTTCTTAAGTAAGACAGATATTATGGATAATGAAATAATGTTAGGATTTAGAAAACTAAAAGGTATTAACTTACAAGAATTCTATAATAAATACGAAATTAATTTACAAGAAGTTTATGATGTTAAACCCTTAATTAAAAATCACGATTTAATATATAAAGATGGTTATATCTATATTAATCCGGATAAAATCTACATAATGAATGAAATTTTAATAAAGTTATTATAGTAGTAAAGCATTGACAAATCTAGAAAATTTCTATATTATTTAGATATAGTAGGTGGAGCTTATGAAACATAAAAGTAGTGGACAGGCATTAGTCGAATATGTCCTAATAATTGCCATAATTAGTGTAATTGCGATATCTTTAGTGAATTATTTTGGGGGTTATTTAAAAGATAGTATTACGAAAACTAGTTGTTCTTTAGTAGGGGAAGAATATGTTAAAGGTGATAAGCCAGGAGAAGGCTATTGCGAAAGTAAAGAAAATTAAGGCATAGTCTTTTTTTCTTTGCATAAATAAATTACTATGATAAAATTAAACAAGTAAGGAGTAATGGCTATGAGATTAAGAAAAGGTGTGAAAGTTTTTTTAGTTATTGTAGTTTTAATAGTAGGTATTTTTATATATTATAAAGTTGATCAAAAAAAATGGAAAATAGAGGTCATTAGTAAAGAAATTAATTATCGTTCTGATCACGATGCCAATTCCAACTTGATTGGAAAAGTGAGAAAAGGGAGTAAGTTTAAAGTTTTAGAAGTATATTTAGATGACCCTTATTTCATTTGGTATAAAGTAAAGAGAAATATGTCGACGGGTTGGATTGCTAGTGACCGTTATGATCCTTATGTTAAAGAAATCAATAGTCCAAATAGTGAAGTCAAAGAAGCAACCGTAGTCGATTATAATCCGCCGGTTTTAAGGTTTTTTGACGATGTTTATTATGTTAAAGATATCGAGAGTATTAATTATGACCATTTAGAGGTCACTGATGATTCTAGTTATCATTTAAGTCACGTGGTTTATTATGAAGAACATCCGGAAGATACGGATATTCCGCAATATTGGATTCAGTATATTGCTGAAGATGAAGCCGGGAATAAAGCGAGTAAAATTCAAAAAATAGTATTTGAAAATGAACCGGCACCAAATAAAGTTAAAAATTTCGATGAGATTAAAAATAGTAGACGATAGTCTACATTTTTAATTGTCTTAGAGTAATAACTGTGTTATAATTTACTTTAGTATAGTAGGGGTGAAAAGGGTGAAAAGCAAAGGGCAAGCACTAGTAGAATTTGTGATTATTCTACCAATATTTTTACTTCTATTATTAGGAGTTATCGATATTGGCAAAATCGTCTATTTTGGTAATGTTTTAGAACATCGGATGGATGATGTCGTTAAGATGTATGAAGATGATAAATCATACGAAGAAATCTTGCAGCAAGTAAGAAAAAATGATCAGTCTTTAGATTTAGAGATTGCCAATGATAACGATGAATTTATCGAGTTAGTTTTAATTAAAAAGATAGCGATTATCACACCCGGTTTAAATTTAATATTCGATGACCCGTATGAAATTGCCGTTAAGCGAGTGATCAGTTATGAAAAGTAAAGGACAAACCCTAGTGATGTTCGTAATACTTATTCCCTTAATTATAATGCTAGCGGCTTTAATTGTGGATACCGGCTTAATGTATAAGGAAACGGCAAGATTAAAAGGGGTTACAAAAGAAGCGATAAAAAGTAGCGAAAATATCCTAGAAGTTAAAGAAATTTATGAAGAAAATGATATAGACACCGATAATTTAGAGGTTGAATTTAATGAGGGAGTAAGGATTAAAAATAATTATGAAATAGATAGTATCTTTGGGGAAATCGTCGGAATTAAGACTTATAAGATTAAAGTTAATATGTATGGACATTTAGATAACGGGGAATGGAAATTTGAAGAATAGAGGGATTGTATGACTAGTAGAAAGGGTAAAACGGTATGCATAAGTAGTGCTAAAGGTGGCGTAGGAAAAACGATTACGACCATTAATTTAGCCGGGACTTTTGAATTATTAGGGAAAAAAGTTTTAATCGTTGATTTAGATTTATTTGGTGGTGGAGTTGGCGTTGCACTTAACACGCCATATACTAAAAGTATCTATACACTTATCGATGATATTAATAACAATCGTTATCGCGAATTTAAAGATTATATAGTTAAATACGATGAATTTATCGATATTTTACCTAGTCCGAAAGATCCAAGACAAGCAAATAAAATAGAAGCTAAGTACTTAGATTTAATCCTCGACAGAGCAAGTAATTTCTATGATGTCGTCTTAATTGATACAAATCATATTTTAAATGAAATAAATGTCTTAATAATGGATAAAGTTGATGAAATATTATTCTTAGTTACGAATGATCCTCTAGATTTAAAAAATTTAAAATCGATAATTAGTATCTTTAGAGATATTGGCTTAGATAAATATAAAGTTTTATTAAATAATAGTAAAGATCCATTTAAAAATTATTTTACGTTATACGATATTAAGAATATTTTAAAGACCAATATCGATTATAGTCTATCTAAGGGAATGTTTATAAAAAATATCGATGTTTATTTAATGAATGGGAAAATATTAACTTTGGATGAAAAATTCCCAAGAGCATATACCAAAGATTATTCTACCTTTATGACGATGGCAGCAGATGTTTTAGATGAAGGAGGGAATAAATAATGAGTAAACCAAGTTTAGTTGATGCTTTTGAAATTAAAAGAAATACAAAAGAGATAAAAAATGTTACCGATTATGATATATTTCCCGATAAAAAATTACTCGATACTTTAAGAACGAGGATAGTCGAGAATTTAATTGATAAGGAAATGCCGAAAGATAAATTACTTAATGAATTTATCAATGATGAAATCGATGCGACGATTGAAGGGTATGACTTAAGTAATTTAGAGAGAAGTCATTTATATAATTTAATCGATAATGAAATTAATGGGTATGGACCAATTACTGAGTTATTAGAAGATAAAAATATTACAGAAATAATGGTTAATGGACCAAGTGAAATATATATCGAGATAGATGGACAGTTACTAAAAGATGATAGTGTTTCTTTTATTAACGATGAACATATTATTAGAACAATTCAAAGACTTATTCAACCTTTAGGAAGAACTATTGATGCAACTAACCCAATGGTCGATTCAAGACTAGCTGATGGTTCAAGAATTAATGCGGTTATACCTCCTTTGAGTACTAAAGGACCGGTAATTACTATCCGAAAATTTAAAGAAACGATGACTAGTGTCGATGATTTAATTAGAATAGGTAGTTGTACTCCTTATATGGCGAGATTTTTGGAAGCCGCAGTTATGGGTAAATTAAATATCATTGTATGTGGTGGTACTGGTAGTGGTAAAACAACTTTATTAAATATCTTGAGTAGTTTTATTGGTGAACACGAAAGAATTATCACCATTGAAGATGCAGCAGAGTTAAGATTAAACCAACAACACGTTATTTCCCTAGAAACGCGAACAGTCAATTATGAAAGTGAAGGGGAGATAACGATTAGAGATTTAGTAATCAATTCATTAAGAATGCGTCCTGATAGAATTATCGTCGGGGAGGTAAGAGGTAAAGAAGCATTCGATATGTTACAGGCGATGAATACCGGGCATGATGGCTCGTTAACAACACTCCACGCTAATGGACCGGTTGATGCTTTAAATAGATTAGAGACGATGGTCTTAATGAGTGGGTTAGATATTCCAATTAAGGCAGTTAGAGAATACATCGATAATGCCATTGACTTAGTTGTCAATATCGATAGAATGAGTGATGGTAAAAGAAAGATTACAAGTATCTGCGAATTAGTAGGAATTAAGGATGGTAATTTACAGTTAAAAGAGATCTTTGCTTTTAAATTAAATGGGGTAACGAGTAATGGCGAGGTCGACGGGGAATATATTTTATATAATTATATTCCTAAAGTATATAAGAAGATTAAAGCAAGAGGAATTACAACTGTTGATGATATATTTGAAAATTTGAAAGAAGAAAAACAGATAGAGGGGTTACCGGTTTTAAAGAATAGTGATTAGGAGGTGATACTATGCCAGAAGGATTTGTTTTAGAGATATTTATCGTGCAAGTTTTAACTATTTTAGTTTTATTAATCTTAATTATTTGGTTACTTATGAATACGAAAAGTATCAAAAAAGAAAAAAGAATTAGTGAATTTGCCTTAGTAGCTTTAAAAGATAATGAAAAGTCTTTCTTTGAAAAGATGGAAGATTTATTATGGAAAATAATTACTGGTATAGGGAACTTACTTAATAAGTCAACACTCCTTAGGAATTATGCAATGCGTTATGAAAGACATATTACCTATGAAGAAAGAAATAATAGAAGATGTATCGATTATGTAGCCATTAAGTTTTTAGTGGGATTTTGTTTAGTAGGATTACACGTCTTAACGGTAATGTTTCAATATGTTAAAGTTAGTTATGTGGGATTTTTAGTAACTTTTTTAGTCGGATTTATGATACCGGATATTGTTTTAGCTATTTCTTTTGCCAAGAAAAGAGCTAGAGTAGAAGAAGATTTATTAAAAGCCATCATTATTATGAATAACGCTTTTAAATCCGGGAGAAATATTATGCAAGCTATCGAAATAGTTAAAACGGAATTGGATGGACCAATTAGTGATGAATTTTCCAAAATATATATGGATATTACTTATGGGTTAAGTTTGGAAGTAGTCTTTGGGAGATTTTATGATAGAGTTCAACTAGATGATGCTAAATATATTACCTCTTCCCTTACTTTACTTAATAGAACCGGGGGAAATATCGTCAAAGTATTTGCTTCGATTGAGAAATCTTTTTACAATAAAAAGAAGTTAAAAAATGAATTAAAGAGTATGACAGCGTCATCGTTATTTGTCTTTCGGGTTTTAGTCTTTTTACCTTTTGTCTTTGCTTTAGTGATCTTTGCCCTTAATCCAAGTTATTTTAAACCGTTATTTACAACGGGGATGGGAGCAGTAATATTTGCGTTAATTGTCTTAATTTTCATTTTATATATTGTGGTAATTAGGAAAGTATTGAGGATTGATATATAATGAAAAAATCAAATAGTTTAGTTAGAAAAATTTATCAAGAAAAGACAATTAATAAGATAGATGCTAAAGTTAAGAAACTAGGAGTTTACTATAATTATGATGTCATAGATCTTTTAAATAAGCGATTATTACTAACTTTATTGTTATTCATCTTAGTATTAGTCTTAAATAAGAATGGTTATCTATTAGCACCAATAATTAGTATTATATTTTATTTCGGGAGTGAATATTTCTTTTTAGATTATCGGATTAAAAAGAGAGTCAAGAAACTAGATGATGAGGGGTTATTCTTCTTCGAGGTCTTAGCCTTAACTTTAGAAAGTGGGAGAAATCTCAAAGGGGCTTTAGATATGACTTGCGATAATATCGATAGTGAATTATCTAGTGAGTTTAAAAAGACTTTAGCCGAAATAAGATTAGGGAAAAGTATGAGTGAAGCCCTAAAAGATATGAAAACGCGCATTCCTAGTGAAACGATTAATAATGTCATTTTAAATATTACGCAATCTTCGATATTTGGGAATAATATCATCGAGTCAATATATAATCAGGTCGATTATTTAAGAGAGAAGCAATTACTTGAGGTGAAAAGCGAGATAGGGAAAATGCCTGTCAAAATAAGTGTTATCAGCGTTATATTTTTTATACCGTTAATGTTACTCTTAATTTTAGGACCGGTTTTAGTTAATTTCTTTTTAGGATAATTTAGGACACTTTAAAGTGTCTTTTTCATAGGAAAAAATTAATTTTTTAAGAAAATTAAAAAAGAAAAAAGGAAATTGGCAGTTTAGCGATAATATATATAGTAGAGGGGATGTTATTAAGAGTTGTAATCTGAACAAAGGTTTTGTATACTTATAGAGGAGTGATTATATGTATAGTTATATTAAAGGAATTATTAAAGAACAAGGTAGTAATTATGTCGTTATCGAAAATAATGGTATTGGTTATCAAGTATATGTGGCTAATCCGTTTGTTTATCAATTAGAAAATGAATATACGATATATTTATATAGTTATATTAGGGAAGATGAATATAGCTTATATGGTTTTAAATCTTTGGAAGAAAAAGAATTATTTTTAAAGTTAATAAATGTTAAAGGGGTAGGGCCAAAGATGGCTATTCCAATGTTTGCAACGGGTTCAGTCGATGGAATTATGGACGCAATCAATAGAGAGAATTTAATGTATTTAACAAAATTTCCGAAGATTGGGGATAAAGTTGCGCGACAGATTATCTTAGATTTAAAAGGGAAATTGACAACTAATCGCGATTTATTTAGTACGGAAGGATTTGATGAATTAGTAAATGTTTTGGAAAGTCTAGGTTATAAAAAACCGGATATTAAAAAAATATTACCAAGTATAGATGATTCATTAAGTGTAGAACAACAAGTCAAAGAAGCTTTAAAATTATTGTTGAGTAGGTGAGTAGATGAAAGTATTAGATGCTAATAAAGGAGAATTTGATGATGATATTAGTATCCGTCCTAGTAAGTTAGATGAGTATGTTGGACAGACGGATATTAAGGAAAATATTCGCATATTTATTAAAGCTTGTCAAATGCGGGATGAGGTTTTAGATCACGTCTTATTGTATGGCCCTCCAGGATTAGGCAAAACGACACTAGCACACATTATTGCTAATGAATTAGGAAGTAATTTAAAGACCGCTAGTGGGCCATCGATAGAAAAGAGTGGCGATTTAGCAGCGGTATTATCTTCTTTAGAACCGGGGGATGTCCTATTTATCGATGAAATCCATCGGATGCCAAGATACATTGAAGAAATATTATATCCGGCGATGGAAGATTTTGAACTCGATATAGTTATACCTAGTGCCGATGGGACATCGAGAAATATTAAAATAGATTTACCACCTTTTACATTAGTTGGTGCTACTACGCGAGCCGGGGATATTTCTAGTCCTTTGCGAGATAGATTTGGGATTGTTTCAAAGTTGAATTATTATTCAGTCGATGAATTATATGAGATTATTAAAAGAACTAGTCGGGTTTTGGAAATGCCAATTACAGATGAAGCGGCTCGAGAGTTAGCCAATCGTAGTAGAAAAACACCGAGAATTGCTAATAGGTTATTTAAAAGGGTAAGAGATTTTGCCTTGGTTTTAGGAATTAATGAAATAGATATGGAAACTACTAAAATGGCTTTAAAAAGATTAAACGTCGATGATTCGGGGTTGGACGCTATCGATATTGAATATCTCGAATCTTTAATTATGAAATTTAATGGCGGACCGGTGGGAGTCGAAACCATCGCTACATCTATTGGGGAAGAGGTTACAACAATTGAAGATGTTGTCGAGCCATATTTATTACAAGAAGGATTTATTAAACGAACTCCGCGGGGAAGAATAGCAACTGATAAATCTTATAAGCATTTAAATATTAGTAAAGAAGAAAAGTAAGTATTTATTGCGTTAAATATAGTTGATTGTAAAGTGGGTTTATGATATATTTTAGTTGCAAGAAATTTTAAATTTTCTTTGCATATAATAAGAAAAAGCGGTGAACCCAGCCGTATAAATTGGGAACGAAAAAAGCGGTGAACCCAGCCATTAAGTTGGGAACGAAAAAAGCGGTGAACCCAGCCATTAAATTGGGAACGAAAAAAGCAATTAGAGATTCAACTCTAATTTTTTTATAAATATTTGACGAACGTATGTTTTTAAAGTATAATTAAAAGGGAGTGGAAATTAATCACGATAGTTTTGCAATTATTGGAAAAAGCAAAACTTTATATTTAGTTGTGATATAATCTATTAGAGGCGGTACTTATGACATTTAAAATAATTACTTTAGGATGTAAGGTAAATACTTATGAGAGTGAAATAATGCAGGAGAAGTTATTAGCAGCCGGTTATCAGGAAACTACGGGACAAGCCGATATTGTCATTATTAATACTTGTTCCGTTACTAATATGGCCGATGCTAAAAGTCGGAAATTAATTAGAGGAGCGAAAAGAGATAATCCCAATGGCATTTTAGTGGCTTGCGGTTGTATGACGCAAAACCATCAGAATGATTTAGATGATTTAGATATCGATATATTAATTGGGACTAAAGATAAGAGTAAAATTGTCGAGTTAATAGAGAACTTTAGAAAAACTAAAGATAAATATAAAGACTTTGACAATGGCAAAGCGCGAACTTTTGAAGATATGCAAGTGAAGAAATTTACTACGCACACACGAGCTTTTTTAAAAATTCAAGATGGTTGCAACAACTATTGCTCTTATTGTATAATTCCTTATCTAAGAGGAAATTTACGAAGCAAAGATATCGATGTGGCTTATAAAGAGGTCCAAGATTTAGTGAATAATGGCCATAAAGAAATTGTCCTAACCGGTATTCATACGGGGAGTTATGGTATAGGTACCAATTATGATTTAGCTGATTTAATTCAAAAAATCAGTACGATAGAGGGGCTTGTAAGAATTAGAATTAGTTCGATTGAAGTAACGGAACTTAATGATAAGTTTATGGCTTTATTAAAGACCAATGATAAAATTTGTAATCATATGCATATTCCATTACAAGCCGGTAGTGATCGAATTTTAAAATTAATGAATCGAAAATATGATAAAGCCTATTTTAAGGAAAAGGTTGCTTGCATAAGAAGCATTCGTCCGGATATCAGTATCAGTACGGATGTCATAGTGGGATTTCCTTCTGAAACGGCTGACGAGTTTAAAGAAACTTGTGATTTTTGTCAGGAGATGGCTTTTAGCAAAGTTCACGTTTTTCCTTATTCAAGAAGAGAAGGGACTAAAGCTTGTGAGATAGAAGGACATTTAGATAATGGGATAAAGAAAGAAAGAGCAAGACAACTAATCGAGGTTAGCAATGAATTAGAAAGAGATTATAATCAAAAATTCATTAATCGCGTAGTTAATGTCTTAATTGAAGAAATTATCGATGGGAAAAGTGTCGGACATACATCTAACTATTTAAAAGTCTATGTCGATGAGGTGTTAAAGACTAATGAAAGCTATGATGTTTTAATTAAAGAAGAATATTTAGATGGATTAAAGGGGGTTATAAATAAATAGAAAAGAGGTGGAATAATGAGTTTTATTAAAGGTAAAGTACGGAATAAAATATTTGAAGGGGACTCAGGTTATAAGGTCGGATTATTTAAAATCAAAGAAACTGATGATGAGAATTTACAAGATTACATTAATAAAGTAATTACTTTTTGTGGTTATTTTGCCGATTTAAATATGGAAGATACTTATAATTTTGAAGGAGAATATGTCTACAACGAGAGATATGGTTATCAATATAAAGTTTTGGAGTATTCGCGAGTTGAACCGGAAGGTCGTGATGCTATAATCGAGTTTTTAAGTAGTGATTTAATTAAAGGCTGTGGGGAGAAAAGAGCCATTAAAATTGTCGATACCTTAGGTGATGATGCCCTCAATTTAATTAAAGAAAATCGGGATAATTTATTGTTAGTTCCCGGAATTACGGCTAAAGCAGCTGATAAAATATACGAATCCGTTTTAACTTATGCTTCTACTGATGACATCATCGTCGAACTTAAAAATATGGGATTTACCATTAGAGAAGCTTTAATGGTTTTAAATAAATTTGGAATGGATAGTATTAAACAAGTTAAAGAAAATATCTATGCTTTGGATTTAGAAATCGATTTTGATAAATTAGATCGAATCTATTTACGAATGATTGGGAGTGCTAATACTGATTTAAGGGTTAAGGCTTGTATAATTAATTCTTTTAAATTGATGAGTATGAATGAGGGGAGTACTTATTTCAGCTTGGAAGAATTAGCGAGTTTTATTAAAATTAAGTATCAAATATTTTTAGACGAAGAGGAATTAATAAATTATTTAACTGAATTAATAAACGTGGGTTTAGTAGTTAAAGAAGGTAGTAAATATTTCTTAATGGATTACTATAAAATGGAAGTAGATGTAGCAAATAATCTATTAGCGATTAATTCTTTGAAAAAAGATTTAGTAGAAAATTTTGAAGATAGGATTAAAGAAATTGAAGAAAATTATCAAGTTAAATATAATGTTGATCAGAAGAAAGCGATTAAGAAAGCTTTAGAAAATCGAATAACAATTATTACCGGGGGACCAGGAACTGGAAAGACTACTTTAATCAACGCTATCGTTAAGTTATATATTAATATATATAAATTGAACTTTAAAGAAGTAATAACCGATATTGCTCTTTTAGCACCAACAGGAAGAGCGGCTAAAAAAATGAGTGAATCGACGGGACTTGGGGCAATGACTATTCATCGGTATTTGAAATGGAATAAAGATAAAAATGATTTTCAGGTTAATGAATATAATAAAAATAATCAAAAGTTGATTATTGTAGATGAAGTAAGTATGATCGATATTCATTTATTTGATGCTTTATTAAAGGGAATTAATTCCAATATTAAACTGATATTAGTGGGAGATGCTAATCAGTTGCCTTCAGTAGGTCCCGGTAATGTTTTAAATGATTTAATTCATAGTGAATTATTCCAATATTGTCCTTTGGAAAGGATCTATCGCCAAAGTGCCAATTCGTATATACCGATATTAGCTAAAGAGATAAAAGATAAATCTTTGAGTCCTAATTTTAATGAACAGAAAGATGACTATAACTTTTTACAAGTTAGTACGAGTAAGATAAAGGAAACGATTGGCAAGATAGTAGTAATGAGTAAAGAAAAGGGCTTGAATGAGAATTCTTTACAAGTATTAGCACCGATGTATAAAGGGGAAAATGGAATTGATAATTTAAATATTTTGTTACAAAATCTTTATAATCCGGCGGATGAAGATAAATTGGAAATTAAAATAGGGGATGTGGTATTCCGGGAAGGTGATAAGGTTTTGCAATTAGTCAATAACCCGGATGCCAATGTTTTTAATGGCGATATTGGCTTTATTAAAAAAATCATCTTAAAAGATGGTAGTAAAAGGAACGTAAAATTTTCCATTGATTTTGATGGGAATAAAGTGGAATATGAAAAAGAAGATATGTTAAGTGTTAAACATGCTTATGCAATAACTATCCATAAATCCCAAGGAAGTGAATTTCCGCACGTCATAATGCCGGTAAGTAAAAGTTATTATAAAATGCTTTATAATAAACTAATATATACCGGGGTTTCTAGAGCCAAGAAAAGTTTGGTAATTATTGGCGAAGAGGAAGCCTTTTTGATGGGAATTGCCAATGAATATTCCAACGATAGGAAAACGGCATTAATGACGAGATTAATGAATAATATTTAGTAAATCATCCATAATAATTATGAAAGGATGATTAGGATGAAAATGTGTTATTGTGCGGGTTTAGTTGTTAGTGGTATGTTAATGGGAATGGGCGCATTATATATGATAGAGAAAAAACAAAGTAAATCGATTGAGCAGATGATTAGTGACGCCAAGAATTCTATTGATGAGATGATGAATTAGACCGTTATGGTCTTTTTTTAAAGAAATAATTGTGCTATTATATTATTAGTAGGGTGATTTTGAATGAAGAAAGATATTGATTATAAGCGAGTTAATGAGGTAGTAACGCTTTCGAAAAAAATTCTAGATGTCTTTTATATTTTAATGATAGTGGGGTTAGTTTTTTTAGGAACTTTGCTAATTAAAGAGTGGGGAATATTAACTTTTGTTTTAAGTTTATTAAAAGTTATTACCCCATTATTTATCGGGTTTGTAATAGCATGGTTATTAGATCCGTTAGTTAGGAAATTGAGTGCTAAAGGATTAAATCGGGGATTATCTTCGGTCATCGTATTTTTAGGATTTATCGGGGTAATCATTATATTTTTCAGTGTTTTAGTTCCAACGATTTACAATCAGTTAAATGATTTGATAAAAGAAATACCGAAGATTATGGCCTCATTAGAAAATTTTATTGGCAATTTATTTGATAAATTAAAGGGGATTGAATCGATTGATGTGGCTCAAATGAAAGAAAATACTTTCAATAGTATTTATGGTATTTTTACCAATATTACGGATAATTTACCTAGTATGATTCTTAATCTTATTAAGACTTTGTTCTCCGGAATCGGAACAATTGCTATCGGTTTAATTGTGGCATTATATATGATGATCGATTTTGATGAATTAAGTGATCACTTTGTTAATTTATTACCTAGTAAATATCGTTTTGAAAGTAAAAGTTTAATCGATAATATCGGTTTTGAAATAAGAAAAACAGTAAATGGGACAATTTTAGTGGCGATGATGGTATTTATCGGCGACAGTATTGGTTTTGCTTTAATCGGCTTGAAAGCGCCAATCTTATTTGGCTTATTCTGTGGAATTACGGACATCATTCCTTACATTGGACCATATATTGGGGGTGCCGCCGCAGTTATCGTGGGCTTTAGTCAAGGAACTTTGGTAGGAATTCTAGCGATAATTGTCGCCTTTGTTGTTCAAACAATTGAGAATATGATCTTACAACCGATGATAATGAGTAGAACTATGAAACTCCATCCGGTAACAATTATTATTGGTTTATTAGTATTCGGCCATTTCTTTGGAATGATTGGGATGATTTTAGCAACACCATTACTAGCTTTAATAAAAGTTTTATTTAGATTTTTCTCTTTAAAATTCCATTGGTTTGAAGAAGCTTAAGTTTACACTTTTTGCGACAAGTAGTCTGTAAAGATTACTTGTTTTTTTGTAAAATTTTAAGAAATTTCAACTTTTTTAAAGGAATTTGGCACCTCGACCGAGAACATATATAGTGAAGGGAGGTGAAAAATATGCGAAAAAAATTAGGAATTTTATTTTTGCTATCTTTGAGTTTTGTAACGATAAAAGTTAAAGCTTTAGAGACGTTTCGTAAAGGCGATGAAATTCGTGGGGCTTATGTCCGAGTAAATGATAATGGCATAAAAAAAGATTTAAAGATTAGCTTTTATTACAATACCGATAATGAAGTAGTCTATCCATTACAAGTTTATAGCGATAATTTAGAAAATTACGAAGAGACAACAATCGATAGGCAGTTGTTAACTAAATTAGTCGATTTAGCTTATTACGGCTATGGATATGAGAAAAACATCGCTCAAAAATGGTATGTTGTTACACAAGTATTAATTTGGCAGACAATATACGGGGAAGAAAACGTAATGTTTATCGATGGATATGATGGCAATAAAGTAAGTAAATACGAAGAAGAAATGCAAAGACTTAGTGATTTAGTCGAGTATCATTATTTAAAACCATACTTTAACAAAGATACGTTAAATTACAATTTAGAAGAAGTTTTAGAAGATGAAAATGGTTTATTAGAAGAATTTCTTACCGATAAAGGAACAATTAAAAATAAGGCACTAATTATAACTCCAAATACTATTGATGAATGGGATATTAATTTAAGCAAAGTAGCTAATAAATATAAACACATTCCGTTAGTTTATGGCTTAAATGACGAGAAATTCTTAGTACCAGGTAACTATGAAACACTTGCTTATAATTATCAGTTTAAAGTATTAAAAGGAACTCTGAAATTAAATATTTTAAAAGATGATACTATTTGTATGGCATGTGATGAAGGCGTTCTTTACGGCATCTATAAAGATGATAAATTAATTCAAGAATTTAATACGAATTCCATAGAGGAAATAATTTTAGGACCTAGTAAATATCAAATTAAAGAGATAAAGCGCGATACGGGATTTATAAAAGATGAAAATAGCTATGAAATAGAAATAAAAGCCAATGAAGAGACAGGCTTAGAGATTCAAGAAAATAAAATTAAAAATGTGATAAATATTCAAAAGTATAATAAAAAAGTTGTCGACAATGTCAGTGTTTTTGGAATTTATAGCGAAAATGGTGAATTATTAAAAGAATTTAAAGTTGATAACGGCAATTACATCCTTACTTTAGGTTATGGCAATTATATTTTAAAACATCAAAGTAATGATAGTAAGTATGACTTGGCAGCGGATTTATTATTCAAAGTTAGAACTAATGGTCTTGAGCAAACAAAAAATATTGTTAGTGATTTAGCACCAAATGTGCAAGTTCCAGATACTATGAAATTATCTAATTTATTTAATGCGATGGTGTTTATCATTGGTGGTTTTTGTTTAAAAATAGGGAAAAAATATTAAAAAATGCAATTTTTTGCATTTTTTTTAGGAAAAAAAAAGGAAATTAGGGGGTTAGCGATAATAATTATAAGTAGAGGGTGAAATAATGGCATATATAAGTGACGAGATGCTAAATACAATTAGAGCCAAAGTAAATATAGTCGATTTGATTGGCAAATATGTTCCACTTACCCAAAAAGGGAAGAACTATTTTGGGGTTTGTCCATTTCATGATGACCATTCGCCGAGTATGAGTGTTTCCCAAGATAAGCAGATATATAAATGCTTTTCGTGTGGGGCTTCCGGGAATGTCTTTACGTTTGTGCAAAATTATGAAAATGTGCCGTGGAATGAAGCCGTAGCGATTGTAGCTAGTAGTGTAGGCATCAGTATCGATGTCAGTGCGGCGAAAAGTAAAGCCAATACGGTATTTAAGACGGAATTAGAAATTATGAATTTGGCGGAAATGTATTTTCAAAATAATTTGCAGTCCTCTTATGGTATGCAAGCCCTTAAATATTTAAAAGAACGCGGGATGAGTGAAGAAGCAATAGCAGAATTTGGAATTGGTCTTTCTTTAGATAAAAAAGATGGCTTAAAAGATTTGTTGGCTAAGAAAAATTATAATATCGAGACATTATGGGATTTAGGATTAGTCAATAAAGAAGGAACAGATGTCTTTTCCCGGAGAATTACTTTCCCTCTATGGGATAAAGATGGTAACGTAGTTGGATTTACCGGAAGAATTTACCAAGGAGAAAATACAAGTAAATATTTAAATAGTAAAGAGAGCAAAATATTTAAAAAAGGAGAATTATTATATAATTATCATAATGCTAAAGATGTAGCTAAAAGAGAGAAATCTATCATTGTAGTTGAAGGCAATATGGATGCTATTCGTCTCTTTGTCAGTGGGGTTAAAAATGTTGTAGCTCTAATGGGGACAAGCTTAACTAGTTATCAAATCGATCTATTAAAAAAGTTACGAGTGAAAGTAATTCTTTGTTTAGATAATGATAGTGCAGGAATTAGTGCCATGCTAGCTAATGGGGCTTTGCTGCAAAAGAATAAAGTGGATACATCAGTTATTATGCTTAGTGGTTGTAAAGACCCCGATGAATACATTTTAAAAAATGGCAAAGAAGCATTTATAAATTTACTGAAAGAACCAATTAAGTATTTTGAATTTCAAATAAAAATGGCTAAGGAAGGGAAAGATTTAACTAAACCTTTAGATTTAGCTAATTATATCAATCAAGTAATTGCAATCTTAAAAGATGTCGAAGATCCAATTCTAAAAGATATTACAATCAAACAGATGGCGAGCAATTATGATATCGATGTCGATTTATTAAAAGAGCGAGTTAATTTTGAAGAAAATAATAAAATAGCACCAATTGGCAATAATAAAAATGGTAAGGAATATGCCAAAAGAGATTTTAAGGATGAAATTGCCAAGAAAATGTTGTATTATATGATGAATGACGGAAAGTTTATCGATATATATAAAAAGAAGTTAGGGTTTATCGATAGTGTCGATTTACGAGGACTAGCTAATGAAATATTATATTATTATGACACATATAAACAAATTAATATAGCCGATTTTATTTCTTATATGGGTGATAAGAAATTAAACAGCGTATTAGATGAGATTATCAGATTAAATATGGAAGATGAGTTATTAGAAAGTGCGATGGATGAGTATGTCAATAGTTATTACCGTTTAATGGTTAAAGACCAAATTAATGGTTTGAAGATAAAAATGAAAGATGAAATGGACATAAACAAAAAAATGGAAATAGCAAGTAGAATTGCAGAATTGAAAAAAGGATGTGTGGGAAATGGTCGAAATTAAAAGTTTAGACGAAAGAAAAAAAGAATTAGAAAAATTAGGAAAGAGTCAAGGGTATATTACTTTTGAACAATTAGCGGAATCTTTAAAAGGTTTAGAGGTCGATAATGATGCTTTGGATGATTTATACAATTTCTTTGTCGATAAAGGGATTGAAGTAGTTAGTGAAAATGCTGATGACGAAGCTAATAAAGGGGGAGAAGAAAACTTATTACTCGATGATGCCGAAATAACTAAGGATATAAATATTAATGACCCGGTTAGAATGTATTTAAAAGAAATTGGACGAATTAGTTTGTTATCACCGGAAGAAGAAAGTGCTTTATCAATTAGAGTAGCTAATGGGGATAAAGAAGCAGAAAGAATCCTAGCCGAATCTAACTTACGATTAGTTGTCAGTATTGCTAAACGGTATGTTGGTAGAGGATTATTATTTCTCGATTTAATTCAAGAAGGTAATATCGGGCTTATGAAAGCCGTCGAAAAATTCGATTACGATAAAGGATTTAAATTTAGTACTTATGCTACTTGGTGGATTAGACAAGCAATTACAAGAGCTTTAGCTGACCAAGCAAGAACCATAAGAGTACCAGTTCATATGGTAGAAACTATCAATAAGATGGCAAGAATTCAAAGACAAATGACGCTTGAGTTAAATAGAGAGCCAAGTGAAGAAGAATTAGCTGATAAGATGGGAATTTCAGTAGATAAAGTAAGAGAAGTAATCAAAATTAGTCAAGATCCAGTATCCCTTGAGACTCCTATTGGGGAAGAAGATGACTCGCATTTAGGAGATTTCATTAAAGATGAACGGAGTATGTCACCAGAAGAATATGCTACTAATGAAATATTAAAAGAAGAGATTAGATCAGTACTGATGACTTTACAAGAAAGAGAACAAGAAGTATTGGAATTACGTTTCGGATTAATCGATGGGACAAGCCATACTTTGGAAGAAGTAGGGAAACGTTTCAATGTTACAAGAGAAAGAATTAGACAAATTGAAGCTAAGGCATTACGAAAATTACGTCATCCTTCAAGAGCGAAAAAATTAAAGGATTTTATGACGGAATAATGAAAAGCCAAAGATTGGAAGCAATAGCTAGTTTAATTGAAAAAAATGACCAAGTTATCGATATAGGATGTGACCATGCTTATCTAAGTATTTATTTGTGTAAAAATAAACTATGTAAGAAAGTTATGGCTACTGATATTAACGAGAATCCTTTAAGACAAGCACAAAAAAATATTGAGCAGAATGGACTCAACATCGAATTAAAACTGAGTGATGGACTTGAGGATATAGAAATTGGAGATTTTGATACTTTGGTTATTGCGGGAATGGGAACAACAACGATTAAAAAGATTTTAAGCAATGACCAAGTTAAAAAAATTAAGAAGTTAGTTTTGGCAAGCCATAACGATTTAGTCGATTTACGATATTTTGTAACTAGTTTAGGTTTCTACTTGCAAAAAGAATTAGTAGTTTATGAAAATGGTAAATACTATGAAATAATGGCTTTTCGAAAAAACGATAAAAAAAATACGGAAGAAGAACTAATCTATGGTTTATTAGATACAAAATATTGCGATTATTATGCTTTTCTAATAGATAAATATACTAAAATATATTGTTCTTTGCCGGAAGGCGAAAGAGTAAAGAAAGACGAGTATCAAAGAAAAATCGATTATTTACAAAATTTTATAGGAAAAATTTAGGAGCCGATACATTATTTATTTGTACTGACTCTTTTTTTGTGGGCAGACTTTGGAAATTTTGGACTAAAGGTTTTAAAACGGAAAAAGCATTGCGAGCGTTAGCGATTAAAGGCCTTGCTTGTTCATATAGAGGGATCATTTGATTGGCAAGGGATAAAGTCTTGGATAAGCCACCAAGAATTTTGGAAAAACTAAAGGGAGTTCTAACTATTTGATATGGAAACATATTACATTACCTCATAATAATATATGAATAATTTTCAAATATATTGCAAAATTGGTTTTACTAATTGGAAAGATATGATATAATTTTAGGTATAGTAATAGAGTGGAGGTGTACTTTAATGATTGATGAAAAGGGGAGTAGTAAAGTACAGGTAAACTCTAATGATGGAAATATAATTAAACATTTTATTACTTTAATAATTATCGGGGTGCAAGAACTATTTTATTGGGTTAAAGATACGGTAAGATTTGTCGGGGTTGGTTTTAAGAGAATCTTTATCGATACTTTAGCTAATCTTTATTATGCTTCTAGTAGCAATGTAGATAGAGCTTATAGAGAGACTAAGAAAGCTTTGGGAGTTAATCAAAGTAAAGCAGTTAAAGCTCCTAAAGAAAGTTTATGGGAAAAATTAAATAGCAATATCGGTATGAGTAAAAGTAAAATTGCTAAATTGGAAGCTAATAAACAATTACTGCAAGCAGAATTAGCAGGTTTAGATGCTAAAAGATTATCTAAGCCGACGGTTTATTTATATAAAGCGAAAGATCCTAAAGGAAAAATAATTAGTGGGACGTTTACAGGATTTTCAAAATTGGATGTAAATACTTTTTTAGTTAATGAAGGTTATGATGTCTACAGTATTGAAACGAGTAAATGGATTAACTTTGTCTATGGCGAAAGTGGTTTTTTAGCGAAAAAGTTAAGTAACAAAGATCTAATATTTTGGCTCACGCAGTTATCGACTTATGTAAAAAGTGGAATTCCCCTTACCAATGCCGTAAGAATTTTAGGCAATCAAATGGGGAAAAATGGTGGGCGAAAGAGAGTTTTCGATATGATTGTATACCACTTAACAATGGGGGAAGCGTTTTCTTCGGCTTTGGAAAAACAAGGTTCCTTTTTCCCATCCCTTTTAATCAATATGTTAAAAGCGGCTGAAGCAACAGGAGAACTAGAAGAAACCCTCGATGATATGGCGAATTATTATCAAGAGGTGGAATCGACAAGAAAGCAAATGATTAGTGCAATGACCTATCCAGCAATTATTACCGTTTTTGCTTTTGCGGTTGTTACATTTATTGTCGTTTATGTTGTTCCCCAATTTAATCAAATATTTGCATCTTTAAATACCGAAATTAATGGTTTAACAGCATTTATAATTAAAGTATCGAATAATTTAAAGAAGAATTTGACTTTGTATTTAATGCTAATTGTGGCCTTTATCATTTTATTTTATTTAGCTTATAAGAAAATTAAAGCGTTTAGAAGGGCAATACAAGTATTTTTAATGCATATGCCGATAGTAGGAAATATTATTATTTATAGTGAGATGGCGATTTTTTCCAAAACTTTTAGTTCACTTTTGAAAAATAATGTTTTTATAACGGACAGTATCGATATTTTAAGTAAAATTACTAATAATGAGATATATAAGGAAATAATGTTTAATACGATTTCGAATGTTGCCGTAGGTGGGAAAATAAGTGAAACTTTTGAAAACCATTGGGCGGTTCCGGATGTCGCTTATTATATGATAGTTACAGGTGAATCTACGGGTGAGTTAGCTTCAATGATGAATACAGTAAGTAGATATTATCAAGAGCAACATACGGTTTTAGTTTCGGGGTTGAAAAGCTTTATTGAACCATTGATGATTGTTATGTTAGCCGTAATGGTTGGAATTATAGTATTAGCAGTCGTTATGCCAATGTTTCAATTATATAGTAGTATACAGATGTAGGTGGTTTTATGATAACAGGATTATTCTTTATATATGGTTTGTTTTTTGGTTCCTTTTTTATGGCTTTGGCCGACAGATGGAGTCAAGAACAATCGATAATTAAACCAAGAAGTCATTGTGAAAATTGCAATCATCCTTTGGCTTTCTATGAAATGATACCAGTAATATCTTATATTTTTTTACGTGGTAAATGTCGCAATTGTCATAAGCATATCTCGATTGTCTATCCGATAATTGAACTGTTAACCGGGGGATTATTTGCGATTAGTTATGTTTTATATGGTTTTAGTAGTAATTTAATAATAATGCTTGCATTGTCATCTTTGCTAGTTATCGTCTATGTTAGTGACTTTAAATATCTAGTCATTTTAGATATTCCATTAATTATTACGGCGGTAATCATATTTAGTACGGTATTGTGGGCGGAAGGACTTACTAGTGCTCTATGGCATTTGTTATCCGGAATTATTATATTTTTAGTGATGTTACTCATTAAAATCGTCGGTGATAAACGCTTTAAAAGGGAATCTTTAGGCGGTGGAGATGTCAAGTTATCTTTTCTTTTTGGCTTAACTTTAAATTTCTATTTAGGGATTGTCGTTTTAGTCGTAGCATCTTTACTGACTTATCCTTTAGCTATTTACTATGTTTGTAAAAAGAATGATGCCGAAATCCCCTTTGGGCCGTTTTTAATGACGGGTTTAGTTATCGTCTATGTTTATCAAACACCACTTATTAATTTGCTACAGACTTTAATTTTCTAAAACTTGTAAAAATAGATAAAAACTGTTAGAATAATGATGTATTGGAAGGTGGTCTTATGGACAGTGTAACAACTTTATTCGATGTGAGTCTTTTAAAAGAAGAGAATGTATCTAGAACCCTTAAGGAGGTTTATGATTCATTAAAAGAACGTGGTTATAACCCCGTTAATCAAATTGTCGGTTACATAATTAGTGGGGATCCTGGCTATATTTCGAGTTATCAAAATGCCCGGAAAAAGATGATGAGTCTAGATAGGTCAGAATTAACGGCGATTATTTTAGAATCATATTTAAAAAATCATTGAGAGTATTAGGATTGGATTTAGGAACAAAGACTCTAGGATTAGCAATAAGTGATCGTAGTAATACTCTAGGTAAAGTGTTGGGAGTCATTAGATATAATGATTATGCTGAATTAATTATAGAGTTAAAAAAAGTTATTGCGGAGAATGAAGTAGGGACTTTAGTCTTAGGATTACCAAAGAATATGGATAATACTTTAGGATTTGCGGCCCAAAGGTCGTTAGATTTTAAAGAAATGTTAGAAAAAGAAATAAAGTTGCCAGTTCTTTTAGAAGATGAAAGACTTTCGACAGTGGAAGCGGAAAACATCTTATTAGAAGCGGATTTGAGTAGAAAAAAAAGAAAAAGCATTATCGATGGTATGGCAGCCCTAATAATATTAGAAAGTTATTTAAGGAGGAATAGTAATGGAAGAAAATAAAAGTGTTCTTACAATAGTTAATGACGATGGTAAAGAGGTAGAATGCGAAGTATTATTTACTTTTGATAGTGATGAAACCAAGAAAAGTTACATTGTCTATACCGATAATACGACTGATGAAAGTGGTAGTACTAAAGTGTATGCTTCAACTTATGATCCAACGGGAAAAGATAGTACTTTAGGACCAATTGAAAGTGAAAAAGAATGGTTAGTCGTTGAAAATATCTTGGCATCAATTCAAAATAAAACGGAAACTACTGGAGAATGAGAAAAATGAAAAATAAAAAATTATGGATATTAGGGGGAATACTAGCATTTATAATTATCCTAGTCGGAGGCTTTTTGCTGATGTTAAGACCGGTTAGTGATAGTGATGAAAATATCGACTTTATTATTAAACAGGGCGAATCGACAAAAACAGTTATGAGTAATTTAGCGGAAGCGAATTTAATTAGAAGTAAATTTGTTGCTTATATCTATGCTAAATTTCATAATGGCAGTATTCAAGCCGGGAAATATAGTTTAAAAAGAAGTATGTCGACAATGGACATCATTAAAAGTTTTTCGAATGGGAAAGATGTAAGAAATATTACTTTTATTGAAGGTAAGACTCTTAGTGAATACATTAAACAAGTTAGTGAAGAGTTAGATATCGATTATGATGAAGCAATGCAAAAAATCGATAGTAAAGAATATTTACAAGGTTTAATAGATAATGAAGATTATTGGTTTTTAACTGAAGATATCTTAAATGCAAAAATTTATCATGGACTTGAAGGGTATCTATTTCCGGATACATATCAATTTAATATGAGTAGTGATATCAATGATGTAGTAATTAGAATGCTCAATAATACTAAAGTTAAACTTGAACCTTATAGAGATGATATAGAAAATAGTCCGTATTCGATTCACGAAATATTGACACTTGCTAGTATTGTCGAAAATGAAGGAGCAAGACAAATCGACCGGAAGAAGATTGCTAGTACATTTATCAATCGTTTAAATATAGGGATGACTTTAGGTAGTGATGTAACGGCGAAATATACTAAAGATAATATCTTACCAGATGATTATTTAAGTAAATGTGATAATGGGTACAATACGCGTTGTGAGAATAATACACTAAGTGTCGGGCCAATATCATCTGCAAGTATCGTTTCCATCTTGGCGGTGGTAAGACCGGATGATTATGACTATTTATATTTTGTTGCCGATTGCGACGGAATGTTGTATTATAATAAGACAGAAGCAGAGCATATAGCAGAAGTCAATAGATTGAAAGCCGAAAACAACTGGTGCGAATAAAAGATAGATGGTGAATTTTAATGAAAGAAACAATATTAGAAATGGAAGAATATGCTAAAGATCATAATGTTCCAATAATTGAAAAAGATTCAATAGTTTTTATTATGAAATATATAAAAGCTAACAATGTGAAGAATATTTTGGAAATAGGGAGTGCGATAGGATATTCAGCTATTTTGATGGCGAGTGCGGGGTTAGATGTCAAAGTTACGACGATCGAACGTGATGAAGCTAGATATATGGAAGCTTTAAAAAATGTTAAAAAGTGTGGATTAGAGAAGAATATCAATGTCGTCTATCAAGATGCTTTGGAAGTCAATCTGAAAGATGTTGAATATGATTTAATCTTTATTGATGCAGCAAAAGGGCAATATACGAAATTCTTTGAAAAATTTAAATACTTTTTAAGTAAGAATGGTTGTATTATTACCGATAATTTAAAGTTTCACGGATATGTAGGGAATAAAGACTCGATAGATTCCAAAAACTTAAAAGCTTTAGTCGATAAGATTGAAAAGTATATCGATTTCTTAAAGAATAATCCGGAATTCGATACGAAGTTTTTTGATATTGGCGATGGCTTATCGGTTAGCGTGAAGAAAGATGAAAAGTAATATTTTAATAAGTATCAATAAAATTACCGATATAGATAAATATGCAAAAGTGGGAATAAACACTTTTCTTTTTGCGTTGGATGGTTTTTGTGCGGGATATGAAAATACTTTCGATGTTGAGACGATCAATCAGTATCCTAATTCCTATGTGTTAATAAATCGAATTTTAGATTGTGAAAGTATTGATGCGTTAAAGAAAATATTACCGCAATTGCAAGTTAAAGGAATTGTCTATGAAGATGTCGGAGTATTTAACATCGTTAAAAATGCCGGTTATAATTTCGAATTAATCTTTTTTCAAAATCATTTTGGGACGAATAAAAAAAGTATTAATTTTTGGTTAAAACAGGGAGTAGAGAGTGTTTTTGTAAGTAATGAACTCACGATGGCGGAAATAGAAAGTATTACTAAGGAAGCGAGTAAACCGGTAGTAGTGCAAGTACTTGGGTATAATCAAGTAATGTATTCAAGACGGAGTTTACTTTCTAATTATCACGATAATTTTCAATTACCAAGAAAATATGTAGGAATTATCGATGAAATTAGTAGTCATGTAAAATTTAGAGTATTAGAAAATGCCTACGGGACGGTAGTTTTTAGTGAAAAGGTCTTTAATGGTTTAGAATTACAAAAATTAAACAATGTTAAATATTTTTATATCAATACTAATTTTTTGACTGTTGATGAGGTGCTTGGTTATTTAGAAGGTAGTAATACGGACTGTGATCAAGGATTTCTCAATAAAAAGACTTTATTTAAATTGAAAGGGGGCAAAGTGTGATGGTCGAGTTATTGGCCCCAGCCGGGGATTTAGAACGCTTGAAAGTGGCTTTATTATATGGAGCAGATGCCGTTTATTTTGGGGGACAAGATTATAGTCTACGGGCAAATGCGCTAAATTTTACTTTAGAAGAAATTAAAGAAGCCACCGAGTTTGCCCATAATTTAAAGAAAAAAGTCTATGTAACTGTAAATATTGTCTTTCACGATGAAGATCTAATAGGTCTTAAAGAATATTTAAAACATTTAGATGAAATAGGAATAGATGCTATTATTCTTAGTGATATGGTAGTTTTAGAATTAGTAAAAGAATTAGGTTGTAAATTCGAATGTCATATCTCGACTCAAGCAAGTATTTTAAATTATGAGACGGCAAAGTTTTATAAAAGTTTAGGGGCAACGAGAATCGTTCTCGCTAGGGAAGCCCACCGGAAGGATATTAAAAGAATCAAAGAAGAAACGAATATGGAGCTAGAATGCTTCATTCACGGAGCGATGTGTACATCTTTTTCCGGAAGATGCGTACTTTCTAATTATGTGACAATGCGCGATAGTAATCGCGGTGGATGTGCGCAGGTATGTCGTTTTAGTTTTAAATTTAATGACGATAATGAGGTATTTAGTATGACTCCCAAAGATTTAAATATGATTTCGTATATCAAAGAAATGATCAATTTAGGAGTTAACTCTTTTAAAGTGGAAGGAAGAATGCGGTCAATATATTATATTGCGACCGTTATCGGTTCTTATCGTAAAATTATCGATTTAATATTAGACAATAAATATGATGATGCATATACTAGATATTACTTGGATATATTAAATAGATGTGCTAATCGTGATAGTACGCCGCAATTTTTTGATAAGATGGCGGGGGTTAAAGAGCAATATTTCTTAGGAAGAGATGAGGTAAGTAACCAAGATTTTTTAGGAATAGTATTAAAAAAAGAAAAAAATTATATAATATTAGAGCAACGTAATTATTTTAAAGTGGGTGATATCGTCGAGTTTTTCACACCAAATGGCGAAGTTGTAACGTTCAAAATTGGGGAAATGTATGATGAAAATAACGAATTAATTGAGGTAGCTAGACATCCAAGAATGACTGTAAAATTACGGTGTGATCTCGATTTACCCGAGTATTCAATGATGCGAATAAAAGTATTTGACATCGAGGAATATTTGTAGTATTCTTATGACAACATTTTATGAGGTGATAATTAATGTCAAAAAAAGAAGAAATATTATTAACTGCTGATGGTTATTTAGAACTTGAAGAAGAGTTAAATGATTTAAAATTAAATAAGCGTAGTGAAGTAATTAAAGCGATAAAGGAAGCTAGAAGTCACGGCGATTTATCAGAAAACAGTGAATATGATGCAGCTAGAGATGAACAAGCCCAACTAGAAGCCCGAATTCAAGAATTAGAATACAAATTGGAACACGCCAAGATTGTCGATGATAAAAATAAAGATACAGTCAATGTTGGAACAACTGTGGTAATTAAATATATCGACGATGATGAGACAGAAGAATATAAGATTGTCGGTTCTTTGGAAGCTGATCCATTCGAAAATAAAATTAGTAATGAATCACCAATCGGGGCCGCTATTATGGGTAAAAAAGTCGGTGAGGTAATCAGCGTAGCTAGTCCAAATGGCGCTTATGATGTGGAAATAGTAAGCATTGCTTAAAGCAGTGCTTTTTACTTGAAAAAAGTGAGTTTATATGGTATTATATGGTAACTGTTAAGGGGTGTTGATGATGAAAGTTAAGAGAGTGTTACCACTAAGTGATTATACAATTAATCGGGGATTAGATATTTTAAAAAGACTAGGAGTTAGTTCTTTAGCTTTAGTTATAATGTTAAGTTCTTGTGCGAAGCCGAAAGCAAAGACGGAAGGCAAATATGTTTTTGTGAAACAACCGCACGTTGTCGGGGATAATTATTATCAATTTCATTGGCAAGATAAAGATGAAGATGGTTTAATAGAAGATGGTGAGGTCCTTTGCCGAACGATAAAAATTGATAATCAAATGGTGGTCGAAGCCCAAACGGATGCCAATGTCTTAGCAGTTAGTGATAATCCAGTAGAAGAAGCATTTGCCTATGTCGGGGAATATACGGAAGATATGGGAGATTTACCAACTACTGATGAGGTAAGAAAAATGGTCAATGATAGTATGCCAGCTCAGCAGAAATTTGTTATGTTGAAAAGACCGGAAGTAAGTGCCGATGGCAAATACGTACGTTGGTATTACTTTGTCGATAAAAATGGCGATGGACAAATGAACTATAGTGAAATTTGCTATTATGATGAACCAATCGATCCGGATAAAGATTATATTCCTGCCCAACCTAATGCTAATGTTTTGGCGGTAGGTAGTGACCTTCTTTTAGACGGATGGCAAGTTTACGATGTTTATGATGAAGATAAATATCCGGATCTCGATGATGTCGAGGATATTGAAAGACAAATAAGGCGGAACGAAAAAAACAATCAAAATCGGTTAGTATTAGTACCTTAAAATTATTAAAAAGATATGACTTTAATTTTAGGAAAAAATATTATATAATGTTGAAAGGCGAAAGGAAGATATTATGAAAAATGTACATGTAATAAATGCAGAGGTTAAAGGTAGTGAATGGAGTAGTGCTCTAGATGCTGCTTTTCAAAAGAAAAAGAAAGACGTTAAAGTAGATGGTTTTAGAAAGGGCGCAGTACCTAAGGATATCTATATTAAGAAATTTGGTATCGAATCATTATATATGGATGCTGTCGATATCGCTTTAAGTAGTGCTTACAATCAAGCTATCAGAGATAATGGTTTAATCCCGGTTGCGGAACCCCAAATCGATATTAAAGGAATCAATCAAGATCACGTTGAATTTGAAATAACAATTATTACAAAACCGGAAGTTAAATTAGGTAAATATACGAAATTAGGAGTTAAGAAACCTACTATCAAAGTTAGTGAAAAAGAAATTGATGAAGAGATTGCGAAACTTTCTACTAAACTAGCAGAGATTGTTATTAAAGAAAATGGTCAAGTAGTAGAAGGCAATACCGCAGTTATCGACTTTGATGGCGTTGTGGATGGTGAAAAACTCGAAGGTGGCTCAGGAAAGAACTATCCATTAGAGATTGGATCACATACTTTTATTCCGGGATTTGAAGAAGGAATAATTGGCATGAGTGTTGGAGAGACTAAAACTTTAGATTTACAATTCCCTGATAATTATACAGAAAACTTAAAAGGCAAAGATGTTACTTTTACTGTAACAGTTAATGAGATTAAAGAACGGGTTCTTCCAGAAATGAATAAAGATTTCTTTGCGGATTTAGGTTATGAAGATATCGATAATGAAAAAGACTTTAGAGCCGAAATTAAGAAGTCAATTGAAGAAAGAAAAGGCGTTGAAGAAGACGATAAATATATTAATGAATGCTTAGAAGCCGCTAGTCAAAATATGGAAATCGAACTAAATCCGGAAATTGTCGATGATGAGGTTCATAGAATGATGCATCAATTTGAAGAACAATTATCAATGCAAGGTTTAAATTTGGAACAATATTACCAATTTACCGGTTCTAGTCACGATAAACTTCACGAACAAATGGCACCGGAAGCAACTAAGAGAGTAAGATATCGTTATCTACTTGAAGAAGTTGCCGACAAAGAAAAGATTGAAATTAGTGATAAAGTTGCCGAAGCAGAAGCTGAAAAGATGGCAAGTTTATATGGGATGAGTAAAGAAGATTTCTTGAGTGCCTTTGGCGGACTTGATATGGTTAAATACGATTTAAGAATGCGTCAAGCGATTGAAATTGTTAAAGAAAATTAAAGTATCGAAAGATACTTTTTTTAGGCAAAGAAACTAGATTGTGATAAAATAAATATTAGGTGAGATTATGCAAGTAGAAATTGATGGTAATCTTATAGAAGTAGTTATCGTTTATAAAGATAATAAGAATATTTATTTCCGGTTTAAAGATGATGGGAAGTTGTATGTTTATTGCAGTCGGTGGGTTAGTGAAGCAAGTATTAAGAAGATAATTAAGAAAAATGAAAAATCTTTAAGTAAAATGCTTACAAGAAATAGTAAATCTTTGGATAATCAGCAATATTTCTATTATTTGGGAAAGAAATATATTGTGGTCTTTAGTGATATCGATGGAGTGTTATTGGATGATGGCTATGTTTTTGTCAAAAATCGGGAAAAGTTAGAGAAATTTTACCGACAAGAATGCCAAAGGATATTTACGAAAAGAGTAAGAGAATTTCAAGAATTAATTAAAGATGTACCGGATTTTAGTTTAAGAATAAGAAAGATGAAAACAAGATGGGGAGTTAATAATGTGAGTAAAAGAATTATTACTTTAAATAGTGAATTACTCAAGTATGATTTTGATTTACTCGATTATGTAATAGTGCACGAGATGTGCCATTTTTATGAAGCTAACCACAGTAAGTTTTTTTGGCAACACGTCGAAGAATATTATCCCAAATATAAATTGGCGAGGAAAAGATTGAGAGAAGGGTTATAATGGTGAAAATAACATCACTTAACAATGAAAAAGTGAAAGAATGGGTCAAGTTAAGTAAGAAAAAGTATCGAGATGCGACAGGGTTATTCTTGGTAGAAAGCGAACACTTAGTGCAAGAAGCAATCAAGTTAGATATCGTTAAGGAAATAATTACGGAAGAAGAAAGAGAATGGTCTGGTATTCCGGTATATGTAGTTACTAAGGATATTTTAAAGAAAATTAGTAATTTAGAGTGTGCTCCTAAAATGATGGCGGTAGTTAAAATCGTCAATGCCAAAGAAATTAAAGGACGAGTGCTAATACTTGACCATATTCAAGACCCTGGTAATCTTGGGACAATGCTTAGGAGTGCGGTGGCCTTTGGATTTAATTCAATTATTTTAAGTGAAGATACCGTAGATGTCTATAATGATAAAGTAATTAGAGCTAGTGAAGGGATGATTTTTAAGCTCAATATTGTCAGGGGCAATATTAAAGATATAATTAAAGAATTAAAGAAAAATAATTATACTGTATATGGGACGGATGTTGTTAATGGTAAACTAGTTCAAGATATAGCTAAAGAGGAATTATTAGCAGTAGTTATTGGGAATGAAGGGCAAGGCGTAGATAAGGAAGTTAAAGAACTATGTCAAGAAAATATTTATATTCCCATCAAAGATAATTGTGAGAGTTTAAATGCCGCGGTGGCAGCAAGTATTATAATGTATGAGATAAGTAGGTGACTTATGGATTTAGTATATGTTGGGAAAATAGTAAATACCCACGGAATTAAAGGAGAATTACGGATTAAGAGTAATATTGAATATAAAGAAAGAGTATTTAAACCAGGTAATACTTTATATATTGGGAATAAATATTATCAAGAGGTAATCGATACTTATCGCGTACATAAAGATTATGATATGGTAAGATTTAAAGGATATGATAATATCAATCAAGTACTCAATTATCTGCAAAAAGATGTCTATATTGCGAGAGAAGAATTAGAATTAAATGATGAAGAATATATTTTAGATGATTTGATTGGTTTAGATGTTTATAAAGATGGAAATAGACTTGGTAAAATTAGCGAAATCGTGTATAATGGTAGTAATATTTTATTAAGTATTGCAGGGGAAAAGAATTTCTATATTCCCAATAATCCAAATTTTATTAAAAAAGTAGATTTAAAGAATAAGCAAGTATTAGTAGATAATACTGAAGGGTTGATGTTATGAGAATTGATATATTGACATTATTTCCGGGGATGTTTCAGGGATTTATCAATGAATCTATAATTAAAAGAGCAATCAATAAAGGATTAGTAACAATAAATGTTATTGACTTTAGAGAGTATTCCGAGTTAAATAATAAGCAGGTGGATGATACACCTTATGGGGGCGGAGGAGGAATGGTTCTCAGGTGTGAGCCATTATTCAAAGCAGTAGAGAGTATCAAAACCACTGATAGTAAAGTAATATTGATGACTCCGGATGGCTATCAATATAAACAAAGTATGGCAGTTGATTTAAGTAAATTTAAACATCTCATTATTATTTGTGGACACTATGAGGGGTTTGATGAAAGAATTAGAACTCTTGCCGATTATGAAATTAGTATAGGAGATTATATATTAACCGGTGGGGAACTAGCAAGTATGGTAGTTAGTGATAGTATCATTAGACTTTTAGATGGAGTTATCAATAAGGTAAGTTTAGATAGTGAAAGTTTTAATGATAATCTACTAGATTATCCGGTATATACTAAACCGCAAGTATTTAGAGGCTTAGAAGTACCTGAAGTATTAATAAGTGGGGATCATGCGAAGATAAAGGCATGGCAAGAAAATAAAAGAATAGAAAGAACAAAAGAAAGACGACCTGATTTATTGAAGTAGGTGAGAAGATGGCTTATTTAATTAAGAAAAATAAAGCAACTAATGAGATAATCTATATGGAATATGATTTACACGGTTATAAGTTTGCTCCGAAGAAAGGTAAGAATACCTATATCGATGTTAAAGAGGTAACCCTTATCAATCCGGAGATGATCGATAGTGTTTTAAGTATGAAATTTAGTCATGTTTTCAATAAACTATTTAATCGGGTTGTGGAAATTATCAATGATGATGATGCTTCAGAAGATGATACGATGTTAGTTTTAGGGGAAGTAGAATTATTAAGAGGAATACTTTTAAATAAATATCAGGGATTTTTAAAGAAAGAAAAAGAAACCTTATTCTTAAAAAAACTAGGGGTCTTAGAAAATGAATTAAAAGTAAAAGTGATGATGATTAGAGAAAGACGTCTAGCGATGGAAGAAGAGTTAGAAATGAATAAGGGGAAGAGTTTATAGAAAATAAGGGAGTTTTGGTTATGGATGAATTAACACAAGTACAAAAAGAAATATATGATTTATATACACTATTATTAAGTGATTATAATGAAGAGTATCTAAGGAGATTACAGGCATTAATTGCTAAAGAAGAACAGTTAGTAGGAGCTTTAGAACCGGATTTAGTAGCTAGTTATCGAAAAGATATCAATTGGGCAAAAAGGGAAATATTTTTAGCAAATAATCAAGAAGATTTATTAAAGGCAAGATTACTAAATAAGTACTATACCGGGGATAGACAAGAGGAGTCTTTAGAACAAAAAGAAGAAGAAATTGCTAGTATCGCCGCGGATTTCAATGTAAGTGAAGGGGAAGCCACAAAAATTTATATGGCAACATTGATGGCTCTAGATAATAACTTTAAAAACTTTCTCATAAAAAATATTTTTCGTTTAGTTAGTTTAGATAAACAACTAGGTGGAGCAATAGGTAGAAAGTTATTAAAGGGATTAATTAGAGATATTTTATTTAGTCAGCCATCTTTTGGAGAAGACTTTTTAATCAGTAACCATTTTAATATAAAAGATGCGGCCTTTCTATATCCGGCAGTTACGGCTTGCTATGTAAATAAAGAAGATGGGGAAGATTATCAAGATAGATCTTTTATCAGTTTTGAAGATCAACCATTTTATATAGCCCTAGATAATATAAATGCTTTATTACGCCAGATGGTGGGTGGAGAAAAATGGCTATTTTTACGATTTGCTTTTAAAGAAATGTTAAAATTAGCTATGGAAGAAATGGGTTATGATAAAGCTTTAGAGTATTATAAAAAGACGCAAGGAATAGTAGAAAATGAAAAGCGCGATTTACTAGCGAAGATATTACAAGAATTAAAAGCTAATCCTAATTTAAAATGGACCGAGGGATAAAATGACAAGGACATTAAAAGAAATTCAACAAGAAATATATAATTATTATCAAGCTTTACTGGATTATCCAGATAATGGCGATTTAGAACATTTAAAAGAGTTATTAGAAGAAGAGAAAGAAGCATTTAGTCAAGAAAATTGGCAAGATAAGCCAAAGACTAACCAAGAATTCTATTGGTCTACCTATATCTTAATTTTACCTAATAGTGATGATAGTCTTTTTTGGTCAAGAAATTTAGCTATGACTTTTACTGGAGAGTACATTGTTAAATATATATTAAAGGAGCAAAAAGAAAAGATTTATCAATTAGCCCAAGATTTAAATACGGACGTTAAAAGTGCCATCAAAGTATTTTTAAGTGGTCAAGAGAATATGGGAAATTATTTTAAAGAATTTATGATTCAAGTTATGTACCGGTTAAATGCTTTATTAGGAAGAACCGTCGATGAAGAAGAGATAGAATCAATAAAGACATTACTTACCGAGATTTTATTTATGTATCCGGATTGTTTTCAAGAGCTACTATTAAATAGTGGATTCCAAATTGCTAATATTAGTTATGAATATCAAACGGTTGCTAATATGGAAGTGCCAAAGGATAATGGAGCAGTCATTGCTTCTTTTAACGATTATCCAACTCAAGCTGGCTTAAATAATCTCAACTATTTGTTAAGTACTTGGTATAATCTAGTGCAAGGTCCTTTAAAAAATGCTTATAAAGAGATTATTAAAGTGGCATTAAATATGTTAGATGAACAAACATTAAAAACTTTTTATTCGCAAGCTAAGAGAAAAGTTAGAGACAGTGTATTTGCTTTAATTGATGAGATATTTAAAGAAATGCAAGATATTCCTAAATTTAGATTAGAAGTCTAATTTAAATTTTAAAATAGTTTGTAATTTATTAAAAAAGTAGTATAATAAAATTATGGAAAGCGCATTAGCGCTTACCTGTAGGGTGTAGCGCTAGCACGAGCTTGCTAGTGCTTTGTTATTTCCAAAACCCCCTGAATATTCAAATTCTATTGCTGATTAAGC
>CANQMM010000007.1 GCA_947624955.1 uncultured Bacilli bacterium
CCGGCGGGCTGGGGCCCACCTACGACGACCTGACCAAGAACGTGCTGGCGGAGCGCTTCGGCCGGAAGATGGAGTACCACCCCGAGGAGGGCGAGTTCCTCAAGGCCTGGTTCGCCCGGAACGCCTCCAGCAGATACCGGTTGTAGAAGCCGATCTCCAGGGCCGCGTCCTTAATGCTTCTGTCAACAACAATATTTACCGGATGCGATTAAAGATCGCGTATATTATCATCCCCGCCATAATAAATATGAGGATGGTCTTAATGAGGTTAATAAACGGATGAAAGGTGTAAAATGAAAATAGGAATAGTGGGAACAGGGGCTTATGGTTTAGGAATGGCTACGGCTTTAGCCAAAAATAAAAATAATCAATTATATATGTGGAGTGAAGATGCGGCGAAAGTCGAAGAATATAATAAAACGCAAAAGTTAGAGAAATTATTACCGGGAATAGTTTTACCAGAGATAGTTATGAGTACCAATATGGAAGAAGTCGTAAAGGATATGGATATCGTGATGATTATGGTAGCGGCTCATTATTTAAGTAGTACAATGCCTTTAATTAGTAAATATTTAAAAAGAGGTCAAGTAGTTTGTATTGGGACTAAAGGGATTGAAAATAATACGTGTTCTTTTCTTTATGATATAGTTAGAAAATATTTTGCTAGTAAAGATATTGCCGTCATTTCCGGGCCTTCTTTTGCCATTGATATTGCTAGAGGGGAACCAATTGGGCTAAGTGTCGCATCCAAAAGTGCCAAAGCTATCGAAACGATTAGTACGGCTTATAAAAATTCCGGGGTAAAGTTAAGAAGTACTTCCGATATTATCGGGGTACAAATTTGTGGCAGTATCAAGAATGTAATTGCCCTATCTTCTGGGATTATGGCCGGACTTGGATATTCTGATTCAGCCCAAGCATTTTTAATAACTGAAGCTTTAAATGATATTAAGTGGTTGATTAAAGCATTAGGAGGCAATTCAAAAACTATCTTGAGTTTTGCGGGTGTTGGCGACTTATTACTCACTTGTACGAGTGTTAAAAGCCGAAATTTTACTTTTGGTAAGTTAGTAGGTAGTGGGGCGACTAAAGAAGAGATCGATGCTTATTTAAATAAGACGACAGTGGAAGGATATTATACTTTAAAATCGATTTATAAGTTAGTAAGAAAAAGAAAAATTAAAATGCCAATAGTTAATTTAATTAATGAAATTGTGATGAATGGTAAAGAACCTAAATTATTAGTGGAATTTCTATATAATAAAAAGTAATCAATCAAGATTACTTTTTTGGTTTTTAATAACGTAGTAGGCACAATATATACCGGCAACAGACGGGACTAAAGATGTACTACCAGGTTTACGGGTATGGGTTTTAACAGGTAATTCATCACTAGTTACAACGGGTATTTTTTTACTTATATGATTTTCTTTTAATAATTTCCGCATAGTTTTAGCTAAGGGATCATTATTTGTTTGCCAAATATTAGTAATTTTTAACTTAGTAGGATCAAAACGATTACCGGTTCCCATACTACTGATGATAGGGATATTTTTTTGAATACTATATTTAATTAATAGTAATTTAGTTGTTACCGTATCACAAGCATCGATAATATAATCATAATTATCGTCTATTTCATTAAAATTAGCTTCATTTAGAAATATTTCATAAGAATTTATATCAATTACTGGGTTAATGCTTTTGGCTCTTAAAATGGCTTCTTTTACTTTAGAATTACCTATATTGTGATGATTAGTAATTATTTGACGATTCAGGTTAGTAATATCGATATTATCTTTATCAACGATGGTGATTTTTTGAATACCAAAACGGACTAGAGCTTCTAGAGCATAACCCCCTACTCCACCAATACCAACTATTAAAACGTGGATATTAGTTAACTTTTGAAATTCTTCATTATTAATTAATAGGAGAGTTCTTGTAAATTCTTCCATAAATGCCTCCATCAAAAAAGTCTAAAGGGACTTCTATGTGATAAAAACCCGCTCACCGCAGGTGGTAAGCCACATATATGCTTCTGGATTCTGATTCACTTAATGGATCAGCCTTCAACTCCACATATAATTAGGCCCCCAATAATCACTTACTCGGTTTTATGTAAATAGAAATCTATCTTTAGACAATTTAATTTTAGCATATATAATAATTAAAGTAAATATTAATCGCAAGTAAATAATATACCATTCATATACCATTTATTGTCAATTTTAGAAGCGGTTATTACTTTTCCTTGGTAACGAATATTAATATCGGTATCACTTATTTTTTCATAAGTAATATCTTTTATATCATAATCGGGAATATCACAAGTTTTCGTTCCCTTTTTTACATAGATTTGATTAGATGTCATCATATATTTATTATTACCTTCTCTATTTATATAATTTAGGGAGGTATCAATAACTAAGTTCTCTTTTATTAAATCGTTGACAGTATTAATGGTAATTTCTCCGATATTCTGATCAGCATAGAGATGATATTCTTCATTATTGGTAGTTATAAAGCCTTCTTCTACTTGAATATTGCCAAATAGTAATACAGCTAATTGATGATTGGTTGATATTAAAGTATTTAGTTCATCTTGACTGATAATTTCCTTTTCATTATTAACTTCCTCTTTATCTTCAGGAGAAAAGTAAAAATAAATACCTACGCCAAAACCAACAACTAATATAATACATAATATAATAACAACTATTTGCTTTTTTTCCATATCTAATTACCTCGATTCAATATAAGTTACAGTAGCTGAGTAAGACCAGTATGTATAACTATCATATGATTCATAAACACAAGTTCCGTATTGATATGTACCAATATTACATACATTATAGCAAGTAGTACCTCTTAGGTCACCTTCATTACAATAATATTCCCAGCTATGGTGATTGCAACTAGCATTATAGTCGCCATTCCATATGCAAGTTCCTAGACCTCTAGTTGTAGTGGTGTAGTAACCATTATCTTTAGGATCACAAGTTTGGCCTAGCATTTGATAAGTCCGTCTAGTTGTTTTAGTATAACCACTTGGACAAGGTGTTTCTGTACCGCCCCAACTCTCATATACTCCGTCTGAGGTGCAATGATATGTTTCTTTAAATGGATAACCATCAAAGTCATAGGTGCTACCAGTACAAGTATTATATGACGTTAAATTACCGCCTTTTGGACAAGTATAGCTATCACAATATTGATAACTGCTTGCGGATTTAGTAGTTGGTGATGTGGTGTGAGTGAACCAGTCATAAGAAGTTCGTCTGGTGCCGCCACTAAATTGATATGATAAGGTATTGCCGCTAATGGATGTGCTGACATTACCATTATTGGATGTAGCACTGATAATTTTTTTAATTCCACTAACAGTACGAGACCCGTTAATTACGGAAGTTGATGTGCTATAGCCATCTACTGTAATGGTTTTAATGGTACCAATGTTATCAATGGTTATGGAAGCTTTGTCGACATTGCCGGCAGCATCTTTTACCCAGAAATAATATGTACCATTTTGACTAATATTTTTAGACATATTAATAGAGGATAAATTACTTACTCTAGTCCAGCCACTTTGTGGTTCACTACTACTTTGATTAAATTGGTATTCAACTAGACGAGATTTGTTATCAGTAGCACTACCAGTTAGGGTGATACTTGTTACCCAATCAGTGGTATTTTTCGTCAAGGTAACACTATCAATTTCTCGGTCGATATTATCAATGGTAATACTTTTACTACTGATATTACCAACGGCATCTTTTACCCAGAAATAGTAAGTTTTATTAGCAGTTACAGTAAAGTCATAAGATATTTGTTGGTTAGTTGGTGCATTAGTAATTCTTTGCCATGTTGAAGGTGATGAATTATTTTCCGTAAAGGCATATTCCACTAAACCTGATTTGTGGTCAGTTGCTTTAGCATTAACCGTTAAGCTACGAACCCAATTAGATGTACTCTTCGTTAAGATAATGTCACTATCAAGTGCTCCTTCCCGGTCAATATTTACGGTATTAAACTCATATGGAGTGGTAATATTGCCAGCTTTATCGATAGCACAAGCATAGTAGGTTTTTTCTTCGGTAAATGTTTGACTAAGCTTTTCGGCAGTTTCCGTATAACTATCGCGGCTAATTGAACAGGTATTAGTTGTACTGACATAAATACCATATAGACCAGAGCCATTACCATCACTAGCTTTAATATCTACTTGCTTTTCGCGAGCCCAAGCAGTATCTGGGGTTATATTATTAATAGTTGGCGATTGTTTATCGATGCGAATATCGATTGTCCCGTTTTTTACTCCATCATCGGTATATAATCCAACAGTATACTCATCGTGGTAATAAACACTAGCGGTAACGACGATAGTATTAGCATAGGCATTAGCATCTACGGCTTGGTTATTATTAACTGTAGTCAGCATATTATTGTTAACGTTTTTAGTTACTGTGCTGCCACCTTTAGCGGAGAAACTTATCTTATTAAATTGATAAACTTCGGATGATACAACTAATAAGACATCTTTATTAGTCCAATCGACAACATTTTCTTTCTTATTTAATTTAGTGATTACTTGACCATTTTCATAAGCATAAGCATCAATCTTAATATTTTGATTCATTTGACGTTGGAATTCAATTTCGCAATTTTCCCCAGCGTCCATATTCATTTTAGCGTTATAGGTATTGCCATCTTTATCGATGTCAATCGTATAACATAGTAATGAGGAATTATCTACGGGATTGTCATAAACGGGATTATCATTGACGTAATCATCGGCTTGAAGATAACCTTCATTGATTAACGTACTAACGTTAATAACCGTAGATGTATCGAGATTTTTCTCTTCGGCCCATTTAGTGGCACTAATTTCGACATAACTGATTTTATTGTCGAGTTGCTTTTCTAAGGCACTTTGATGAACTTGATTATAAGTGATAGTACCGATAGTTGTAAGCAAACCGAGGATGACTATGCCTACTAATAGTTCTACTAAAGTAAAGCCCTTTTCTTTTAATTTCTTTTGCATTTTTTTCATTGCTCTTTTCATTATTACATATTTTCCTTTCCGATTTATAGTGTTAACACTATTTTGCTATTGATTTGCCGTTTGACTTGCCATAATTTTCCACCTTTCGTTGACATCACAACTACTAGAATTTGGAGCAGGATTTGGCATTTCCATCTTGATAATCATCGGTATTTTAAAAGCACTACCAAAGCCAACACAATTTCCCGGTTGTAAGGATTTTTGCTTTTCTATTACATCACTAGAGATATTAGGTAACATCTTTTCAATGTATTCAATATCTAATGGGTGGGTCATCTTAAAGATAAGAAAGTTGGAACATTGAGAAATAACGGTATCCGATAATTCAACTGGTCGTTGACTGATAATATTTAGGAGGACACCATATTTTCGACCTTCTTTAGCTATCCGATCAAAGATATTGTAACCGATTAGGAAGGTATCGGTATCTTTTTGAATATAACGATGGGCTTCTTCCAAAAATAAGTGAAATGGAATACTCGCTCTGGTGCCACGAGTTTTGGCAAATTCGAAGAAAAGTCTTGCGAATATTTTAACAATAACTTTAGCATAGGTATCATCGATATCTTCTAAATTGATATTGATTACTTGCGAACGGCGATTGTTTTTGGCTATCAAAGAGGCGATAAAGTTGGGCACATCGATATAGGAATTGCAAGTTAATATTGTACTCACTTTAGAATTAATTATGGCTTTTAAGCGGACCTTTAATAACATCGAATCATCATATAGTTGCTTATTATCTTGAAATCCTTCACTAATTAAAGTAAAGTCGAGAGCTTTTGCAAAGTCTTTAATATTATAGAAGGGATTTTGCGGTTCAATAGAAGTCTCCAAATCATCGTTAATATGTTTTAAAATATAATCAGTAATTAAAACACTTTCACCAAAGTTACCGTTGGAGTCAATTTCAAAGCATTCGCTGAAGGATCTTGTATAGCCCAAACCAGGAATAACTGTATCAAAGTCAAAATCAGGAGTTTTACAGGTCTCAATAATTTGGAAAATCTGATTTTTCTTTTGGGCAGTTGTATTATTACTATACAAAATGGCAATTAAAGCTTTAGCTATCAAGTGATTTTTATATGGTTCTACTTTTTCACTTTCTTGAGAGAAAACCTTACATAGATGTAGAGCCCTTTCGATAATCGGTATTTGGCTATGACTAGATGCCTGAAGTAAAAGGGATAAGTCATCAAGATTTAATAGATGAAAAGGTAAACACAATTGTTGATCATCGGGGTCAGCAGGATTGGTCGTAATAAATTTGTAATTATAATTAGGATTAAAAGCATTTAACTGATTAAAAGCGGTTTTATATTCACCATAGGCATCAAAGATAAATATATTGGCATTATATGAAATTAAATTGGGATTGGCAAAAACATTTTGAATAAGTCTAGCAACACCGCAAGATTTACCACTACCAGTGTTACCGAATATAGCCATATGATTAGCAAATAGGGAATTAATATTAGCATAGACAGTATAGTCTTTATAGATAGCACTCCACCCTATCTTGAGAGTTTGGGAATTATATTCGCCAACTAATTCTTTTAATTCTTCTTGATTGATTGTCCTAATAGTCGAATTTAAAGATGGCTTTCTAATAACCCCATTAACATATTTGCCATTAGTATATTCCCCTAAAAATCTTATTTTAATAAGTTCGTCGTTAACTTCATCAACTTCGCCCAAAACTTTTTGCTCTCCCGATTCAAAAATAACGTGAGTATTCATTAAATCAGGGACTTGGGCAGCATTGGCATGGTTTTCAACGTGGGCGATATTTTCCCCAATATAAACTATTTTGCCAAACATATTTAATACACCTCTTTATTATATACATTATCATAACATATTTTAAAAAGTTTTTGTAGTTTTTTTAGTCAATTAAGATAATAAAAAACTAGACTGATTATTTGTCTAGTTCTTGTTTTAAGATTTCTTTAGTCATTACAGGGTTGGCTTTGCCTTTCGTTTCTTTCATTACTTGGCCGACAAAGTAGTCAAATAAATTAGTGTGACCATTATGATAATCGGCAATTTGCTCTTGATGAGTAGCTAAAATATTTTTAATGATGGTCGTTAATTCTTGCGTATCGGATATTTGACTATTAGCATTGATAAATTCTTGAGGACTTTTCTTCTCTTCAAGTGATTTAGTAAATATTTCTTTGGCTTGTTTAGAAGATATTTTATTAGATTCTAAGGCGTCAGTAATGAGTTTTAACTCTTTTGGTCGCAAGTAGAATTCATCGATACTGATAGAGTCTTTATTTAATTCACTGATGATATTGACTGTAACCCAGTTAGCGGCCCTTTTAGGGTCAATACCGATATTTACGCATTCTTCAAAGTAATCGGAAATAGCTTTTTCTTTAACTAAGACGGTGGCATCATAATTAGATAAACCGAGTTCATTAATGTATTTATTCTTCCGGTCTAAGGCAAGCATCGGAATGGAATTTTTAATTTCTTTTAACCATTCGGGGTCAATTTTAAATTTAGGAATATTGGGTTCAACAAAGTATTTGTAATCGATTTCATCAACTTTACTACGCATAAATTTGGTGGTACCGGATTCTTCGTCCCATCTTCTAGTTTGTTGCTCCATTTCAGCGTATTTACCGGTTTCTTTTAGTTCAATTTGGCGGTTTATTTCATAATTGATGGCATCCCGAACGCCCCCAAAGGAGTTAACGTTTTTCATCTCGACTTTAGTTCCCCAATTGTCAGGATTATTTTCGTCTAAGGAGGCATCCATAATTGAAACGTTGACATCACATCTTATTTGGCCCTTTTTGCTATCGGCATCGGAGATATTGGCATACTGATAGATACTGCGCATGTGTTCTAAAAATGCTACTGCTTCATCGGCACTATGTAAGTCGGGTTCAGTTACTAATTCTAAAAGTGGAATGCCAGCTCGGTTATAATCGATATTACTTGTAGAATAGTAATGATCTAAACTAGCGGTGTCTTCTTCTAAGTGGATGTTATTAATCCGAACTTTATGTAATTCCCCATTATATTCAAATTCGACATAGCCATCAGTTCCCACCGGAATGGGTTTGGTGTTTTGGGTAATTTGGTAACCTTTGGGTAAATCTGGATAGTAATAATTTTTTCTTTCAAAATACATATATTCTGGTTGTGTACAATGTAAAATCATACTAGCCATTAAACTTAAACGAACTGCTTCTTTATTGACAACAGGCAAAGTACCCGGGAAAGCCATATCGACAGGTCGGACATTACTATTTGGGGAACCACTAAAGGAATTTTTTGCACTCGAAAATACTTTAGATTTAGTTTTAGAAATTTCACAGTGCATTTCGAGTCCAATTTTCGCTAAGTATTTAGTCATGATTTGTCACCTCTTTAGCTATTTGATTGCGGTAATTCATAGTATTTTCAAGCGCATAGGCAATATTTAAAACATTAGCATCATCGTAGCAGTTACCGGTAATATTGATACCTACTGGTAAGCCGCTTATAAAACCATTAGGAATGGTGATAGATGGGAAACCGCCAAAGTTACCAATTTGTAAATGTTCTTCCAAAATTTCAGAATTGCTATCCAATTTAGTGTTGGAATTTTCTAACGGTTTAGCCGGACCACTCCCAACCGGTAAAATGACCGCATCATAAGTAGCGAATAGTTCTTTCCAACGATCGACTAAAAGTCGGCGAACACGTTGGGCATTCTTGAAATAACGTTCTTGATTTTCTCTTTGTAAAATGTAAGAACCGATAACAAAACGTCTTTTAATAAGGGGTGAAAAACCTTTAGTACGGTGGTCTTTCATCATGGCAATATAATTTTCACCCGCGCCCCGAGGCCCAAAGATAATCCCGGTTAGATTACTCATATTAGAAGTAGCTTCCGCACAAGATATGGTAACGTAAGTAGCCGGTTCCGCATTGAGCAAAGTCCGGTCGACGCTTACTTCTTCGACGGTAACTCCTAAGTTTTTAAGATTATCTAAAGTTCGGTGAAAATTAGCTAAGTGTTCTTTTAACTCGGCATTAGCGTGCGGATAGTTCGCTATGTCACAAATTTCTTTGATGTAACAAACTTTCTTACCTTTAACTTGACCGTTTAAGGAAGCCCGTAAATGGATATTTTCAGAATCCCAACTCGTCATATCATTGGGGTCAATGCCTTTCATTGCATCAACGACAATGGCGGCATCTTGGACATTTCGCGTAAGAACACCACAGTGGTCTAAGCTCGAAGCAAAAGCAAATAAGCCGTAACGTGAAATCATCCCATAAGTTGGTTTATAGCCAACGATACCACAATAAGCAGCAGGTTTTCTAATTGAATCTCCAGTATCACTACCTAAGGCATACGGATAGACGCCACTAGCTACCGCACAAGCACTTCCGGCTGAAGAACCGGCACACATTCTTGTTGGATTCCAAGGATTTTTGACTATCCCAGTATGGCCTGTAGTACCTGTTCCGCCCATACCAAATTCATCTAAGACGGTTTTATTAACGGGAACGGCACCGGCTTTTTCAAGATTTAAAACGGCCGTTGCAGAAAAGAATGGCACATAATCTTTTAAAGTATTAGATGATCCCGTAGATAAGATACCTTTGGTTGAATAGTTATCTTTAATACCATAGGGAATACCGGAAAGTAAATTATCAGTAATTTCCCTAGGTTTAGCATCATCTAAAATAGTAACAAAAGCATTATATTTTTCTTGAACTTTGTGAGATAATTCCAAAGATTCTTGGATTAGTTCTTCACTCGTAACTTCGCCATTTTTTAGAAGTTCGTGAAGCTCTTCAATAGTTTTATGCATATATTTCATAAGTTCACCTACCCGACGATCTTCGGAACAGTTATTTCACTGCCTTCGGTTTCGTCACAATTAGCTAAAAGTTCTTCAACAGGAATAGATTCTTCGACGATATCCTCTCTTAGAGTATAAGTAAAATCATCGAGACAATGGGTCATCGGAGGAACTTTAGCAATATCTTTAATATCATTAACGGAATCAGCTGTGGCATCGATTATTCCAAACTCATCTAAAACCATTTGATTTTCTTCGGGGGTTAGACCAATCAGTAATTTATCAGCTAATTCATCAACTAATTCACTTGTAAATTTCGTCATAATTATACCTCATCTAATAATCACAGTTACCAGGGGTTCTTGGGAATGGGATGACATCTCTAATATTTTCGACCCCTGTTAGATAAATAAGTAATCTTTCAAAGCCCATACCAAAGCCAGAATGATAACAACCACCATATTTTCTTAAATTAATAAACCAATCGACAGTATCGATATCGACGTGTAAGTCTTGACAACGTTGCATTAACTTAGCGTAATCTTCTTCCCTTTGGGAACCACCCATTAGTTCACCAGCACCAGGAACTTCTAGGTCAACAGCTGCCACGGTCGTATTATCAGGATTTAATTTCATATACCAAGCTTTAATATCTTTAGGCCAATTAGTAATAAATACAGGACCATTATAATACTCAGTAAGATATTTTTCGTGTTCTTTAGCAATATCATCTTGGTATGATGGAGTAAATTCCCATTGAACAGGAGCATTTTTTAAAATATCGACGGCTTCGTGATGGGTAATTCTAACGAATTGGGAATTAACCAATTTAGTTAGTTTTTCTTTTAATCCTTTTTCGACGAATTCATCACAGAAAGCGATTTCTTGTGGACAATGTTCAAGAACATAGTTAACGATGTATTTAAGCATTTCTTCTTCGATGTTCATTAAGCCATCTAAATCACAAAAGGCAATTTCCGGTTCAATCATCCAAAATTCATTAGCGTGGGTTTTCGTGTTGGAGTTTTCCGTTCTAAAGGTTGGCCCAAAAGTATAGATCTTTTTAAAGGCCATGGCAAATGCTTCACCGTGTAATTGACCAGTACCGGTTACAAAAGCTTGCTTACCAAATAGATCTTTACTCATATCGACGTGTCCATCTTTCATTGGAAGCTTATCAAAATTTAGAGTGGTTATTTTAAACATTTGGTCAGAACCTTCGCAATCAGCGGTCGTAATTAGTGGTGTATGGACATAAACGTAGTTATGGCTTTGGAAATATTCGTGAATGGCCATAGCAGCTACACTGCGAATTTTAAAGACCGCTTGAAATAAGTTAGTCCGAGGTCGGAGATAAGCGACATCTCGTAGAAATTCGCGAGTATGTCTTTTAGGTTGAATTGGATAATCAGCGGGACAATCACCTTCGAGAGTTATACTTTCCGCCTTCAATTCAAATTCTTGGTTACCGCCGATAGAAGGCACGATCTGTCCTGCGACTTTAATGGCACAACCAACTAATAGTTTTTGAATTTCGGCAAAATTACTGATTGTTTGGTCATAGACAATTTGTAAATGTTGGAATGTCGTGCCATCAGAAAAGTCGATAAAACCAAATTCTTTTTGCTTACGATGTTGTTTAATCCATCCTTCAACGACAACGTGGTCATTGATTTTACTTTTTTGAAATAAATCTTTTAAATCCATAATTTTTATTCTCCTTTAATTATCTTGATACATTTTTGAATATCAACGGTTTCTTGGGTACTATTTAGCATATCTTTGATGGTAAGAGTACCGGTATTCTGCTCATCTTCCCCAATTAAAATGACATAAGGTATGCCACTACGGTCAGCAAATTTAATCTTTTGGGCAATCTTTTTATCTTGATAGTAAATATCAGTTGAGATATTGGCGTCTCTTAAGGCATTAGCTGTTTGCGTAGCGTAAGGTATTTGAGCGGCATCTAGCGGAATTAGCAAGCATTCTGTAAGATTATTTTTAAAATTAGGAAGAAGATTAACTTCTTTTAATTTAGCAAATAACCTTGTTAAGCCGATGGAAATACCGACACCCGGTAGGGTTTCATTAGAATAGTATGAGGTCAAATTCTCATAACGGCCACCGGAACAAACGCTACCTAAATCACGGTGGTCATCGATAATTGTTTCATAGACAGTTCCAGTATAGTAATCGAGGCCACGCGCAATAGTCAAATCGATGTGGTAATATTCTTCCACAATGTTCGCGGATTCTAAATAATTTAAAACGGTTGTTAATTCTTCGATTCCTAAATTAAATAGATTATTCGAAATTGCCATATCTTTTAATTTAGTTAGAATCTCGGCATTAGTTCCCTTAGTAGTTATAAAACCAATTATTGTTTCAATTTGCTTTTGAGCAATGCCAATTTTTTGCAATTCTTCAATGACGGCATTTGACCCGATTTTATCTAGTTTATCGATAATTCTTAAGATATCGGTAATTTGGCCCTCGAGGTTTAAAGACTCGAAGAAGCCATTTAAAATCTTTCGGTTATTTAGATGAATAGTAAATTTACCAAAGCCAAGTTTTTGAAATATTTGATAGATGATAAGAGGCATTTCGGCATCATAAGCTAAACTCAAGGTTTCTTGTCCAATTACATCGATATCACATTGGTAGAATTCGCGATAACGGCCGTGTTGTGGTCTTTCCCCACGGAAAACCTTCCCGATTTGGTAACGTTTAAAAGGAAAGATTAATTCATTACGGTGACTAGCAACATATCTAGCAAGAGGAACAGTGAGGTCAAAACGTAAGGCTAAGTCATTTTCCCCTTTCGTAAAACGATATATTTGTTTTTCAGTTTCCCCGCCGGCTTTAGCTAGTAAAACATTAGCATATTCAATAACCGGGGTATCAAGTGGGAGATAACCAAATGCCTCATAGACATTTTGAATCGTATTTTTTATTTGATTAAAGACGATTTGGTCTTTAGGTAATAATTCCATAAAGCCGGGTAAGATTTTAGGTTCAATTGGATTTTTCATTTTTATACTTCCTTTCGATTAAAAAAGTACTTAGTCGTGTAAGGACGCTTTTTAGCGCGGTGCCACCTTACTTTACTAGGTACTCTCATTATCTTTATCGCATATATGCGTTTCTAATTAGGGAAAGTGTTATTCGTTATAGTTTATAATCGGCATTTGCACCATCTAGCCTTCTCTTTATTATAAAGTTATAATTACTTCTCTTTCCTTAGAAAATCAATTTAATTTTATCTTAGATTAAGGAAAATGTCAATCAGTCTCGTTCTGGGGTTCTAGCTGATAAGTATTAGGATTTAAGTAGTAATAATCGATAATGGGATTATTTTCTCTTAAAATACTAATTACTATCTGATCATTTTCTTTAGATACTTGGAAAGGTATTTTATTAGTGATGGATGGGTCGATCTCGACTTGAATATCTTCGGAATTTAATTTTTGATCTTCAAGATTACGGATACTTAGTTTAAGATTAGAGTCAACGGTAAAGAAGACGCCTTCTTGGAAGGTAATATATAAGTAATGTTCTTTAAAGATGGCTAAAGGTGTACTATCTAAAACTCGGTAAGTAGTAATATCTTGTTCATTAACTGTCTCTCTTCGCGGACTTAAATAGTAATAATTATTATCTATTTGATAGACATCCGTAATTGGGGTATTAGATATATAGATGTTATCTTGAAAATTAGTCACCATCCAGTATTTAGCTTTAGCTATATAAGTATGGGATTGCTCATTATATTTTATTAAGTCATAGGAAAATGGTACATCTTGGGAGATATTATTTCCAACTTTGATGATTCCATACTTATTTTGGGCATTCATGACGATGTATTCATCATTAACCCCTAAACCTTTATTTTGGCTATCGATGAGGGAAGCCCTTACACCACTTACTTGGTAAACTATTTTGTTATGTTCAATATCTACTAGATAAACGATTTTTTCTTTACTAGTTGAGTCATCGATAAATAAATAATTATTATATTGTTTGATAGGAATATCTTCTTGGTAATCGTATTCCGATAAGACAGAATAAGCGACATGACAAGAACTCTTACTATTGAGACAGCGATAATTATAGATTAAATTACCATCATCATCGTAAAAGTAAAGAATTCCATCGACTTTAGCTAGCTTGTCCGGATTATCAGGGATAGGATAATCAGTAGGAATTTCAGGATAGGGATTAGAACTTTTAATAACTTGATATTTTATCCAAAAAGGCGTCATTTCAACTTTATGGTCACTCGTTAAATCATAAGTTCTAAAGACATAACCAAAACTTAAGTATTCGGTGATAGTGCCATTATCTAATTCGATTACTTGCTTTTTTAAAGTAATAATTGGAGATTTGCCTTTTTCATAACGTATGTAATCGGTAAGGAAAAAACCAATCCAAGTAATGAGTAATAAAAGGAAGAATACTTCCAAAACTCTTTTGAGTTTTTTTAATTTACGAAATATTAGCATTAGATACCTCCTTGGGAGTCAAGAATAATCGTGATGGGACCATCATTATGAATATTTACTTGCATATCGGCGCCAAAAATACCGGTAGCGGTTGGGACGAATGATTGCAATAACTCATTAAACTTTTGATAAAGGACGATAGCTTCATCCCGATTTAAAGCGGCGATATATGAAGGACGATGCCCTTTTTTAGTATCAGCATATAGAGTAAACTGACTTATAGAAAGAATGCTACCGCCAATATCTAAAATACTCTTATTCATAATTCCCTTTTCATCATCAAAAATTCGCAGATGAATAATTTTATTGGCCATATACTTTAAATCCTCAAGCGTATCGCCTTGGGTAAAGCCGACGAGTAAAACGAGTCCATTATTTATTTTACCGACGACTTTTCCATCCACACTTACTTGACTTTCTTTACTTCTTTGAATAACAACGCGCATAATTAACCTCTTAGGACTTCTCTTACATAAGCAAGATGGTGGATTTCGTCGATAAAGTCATTAAGACTAGTGGCATTAGGGACTTTGACTAATATTTTGTATTTAGTTAGACCCTCTTGTTCTTCTACATCGACTTTTTCAATGTAGACATTTTTTAAACCGGCGAGCGTGATTAAATCGGCGAGATGATTTTTGTTATTTTCGACGGTGATTTCAAGTTGGGCAGAATAAGTGTTATTAGTAGTACTATTCCACTCGACTTCAATTAATCTTTCACTATGATTTTGGATATTTGGACAATCTTTTTTATGAACTTTAACGCCTTCGCCTTTAGTGATATAACCGATTACCTTATCACCAAATACAGGATGACAACAGTTAGCGATAGTCACAAGAATATCCCCTTCTCCGGCGACGATCAAGTCATTTTTGTAATTTTTCGGAGTCGTTTCCGGTTTATTATTCATAACTTTTTCGAGTAAGATATCTTGAACACTCTTTTTATTAGAGAAAATAACTTCTAAAATATAAGCAGCGGTAAACCTTAAAGAACCAATGGATAAATATAATTCTTCTTCAGTTGGGATTTTTAATTCTTTTAAAACTTTAGCAATATTTTCTTGAGACAAAGTGGCATTTAAACTAAGTTTTTGATGATGGATTTCTTTTTCAAGTAAAGTTTTACCTTTAGCAATATAAGTCTCGCGATCTTGCTTACTAAAGAAAGCTTTAATTTTATTCCGGGCTTGACTAGTTTTGACAATCTTTAGCCATTCTTGTTTAGGTGTACTCGTAGAAAGGGTGTTAATTTTAATGATATCGCCATCGTTTAATTCATAATCGAGAGGAACGATGTTATCGTTAACAATCGCGCCAATAGTGGTATCCCCGATTTTAGAGTGAATACGGTAAGCAAAGTCGATAGGAGTTGCCCCTTTAGGGAGTTCGACAACATCACCTTTTGGGGTGAAGCAATAGATACTGTCATTTAATAACTCAGCTTCCATTGTGGTAGCAAATTGTTCATCATTTTCATTAGCGTTATGGGCATCAATTACATTACGGAACATCTCAAGTTTTTGTTCCATAATACTTTGAATTTTAACGGTGCCTTTTTCTTTGTAGGACCAATGGGAAGCGATACCGCGTTCTGCAATCTCATCCATTTCGTATGTTCTAATTTGAATTTCAAATAGATAACCTTCAACCCCGAAGACGGTTGTATGTAAACTTTGGTACATATTGGCTTTGGGCATAGCAATATAATCTTTAAAACGTTTAGGAATAGGACGGAATTTGGAATGAATTAAGCCGACAGCTAGATAGCAATCACTTTCTTTTTCGACGTAAACTCTTAAAGCGAGAATGTCATAAATATCGGAAAATTTCTTACCATTATCCATCTTTTTATAGATACTATGAATCGATTTAACACGCCCTTTGATGGCAAAGTTCATACCGTGTTCAGTAAGGATTTCACTAATATTGTCTTTCATTTCTTCGATGAGACTATTTAATTTTTCCCTTGTATCATCTAGGCGAGTTTCAATATCGTGATAGATTTCCGGCTTCGTATAACGCAAGCAGAGATCTTCTAATTCGCTTTTAAGGGAATTAATCCCTAGACGGTGAGCAATGGGGATTAAGACCTCCATCGTTTCGTTAGCTTTATTGCGTTGTTTTTCTGGCTCTAAAGCCCATACAGTCCGCATATTATGAAGGCGGTCGGCAAGTTTAATGAATAAAACGCGGACATCTTCCGCAAGACCTACTAGGACTTTTCTTAGGTGAGATGCCGTCGATACTTTGTCATCAGTTAATTCTAGACGATTAATGCGGCTGATACTCTCGACAATTTGGGCAATTTCACTCGAAAACTCGGTGGCAATTTCTTCTTTGGTCGCTCCGCCGTGGTTGATAGTTTCGTGGAGTAATGCCCCAATAATAGTGATATAGTCGACGTGTAAATCGGCTAAAATATAGGCGACATTCAAAGGGTGATTGATATAATCTTCCCCACTTAGCCTTTTTTTACCGGCATGTTTTTGACTAGCAAATTCATAAGCTTTTTTAATTAAATTTAATTCATCCTGATTAGTTATGTGATTTTCTAATTTATTCATTAAATCGTCATAAGTGACAATAAAATTTTGTTTTTCCATGTAGTAAGACTCCTTTATATTTTTCTTAAGGTTTTATGGACATATTCATCGATTAAATCATTATCGGTATGTAAAATGTCATCGACAATATCGTATAAGGTTAAATTATTTTTATTCGGCCATTTTTGGTCTTTTAAGTAATTCCAAATATCTTCTTCGGTGATATAGGAATAGTGATGAGCGTGCAACTCCCTTTTTTTCGTGGACAAGGCCGGTAAAACGCGATGATATAATTCTTCGATATTAGTAAAACGTAATTCGTCCATAAAATCACCTTAAATTCTATTTTTATACATATATTTAATTATATAACAATTTTAAAATTTATAAAAGGGTGAATATATGAAGAATAAATTTGTAAAGGCGACGTTGATTTTAATTATTAGTGGTTTAGCAACGAAGATTTTAGGTATGGTTACCCGAATTTTATATACGCAAGCATTAGGTGATGAGGGCATTGGAATCTATTCGTTAATTATGCCGACTTATTCATTACTACTAACTTTTGCTGTCTTAAGTATGCCATTTGCAATTAGTAAGTGTGTAGCAGAAAGCAAACGAAAAGCCAAGAATATTTTATCTTCGGCTTTGGTAATTATGTTAGGAGTCAATGTCATTGTAATTAGTGTAATGTTTTTATTTAGCAAGTTTATTGCCATCTATTTACTCAAAGATATGAGAGTTTATTATCTACTCATAATTTGTAGTCTTACTTTACCATTTATATCGATATCAAGTATTATTAAGGGATATTTTTTTGGTAAACAAGAAATGCTTCCCAATGCAATATCGAATATTATTGAACAGATTATTAGAATTATTTTAATTATCTTTATTTTACCGGTATTTGTAAAAAGAGGAATAATGGAAGGGGTTAAATTTTTATTAATTATCAATATAGTTACGGAAATTGCTTCGATATTAGTCTTAAGTTTTTTCTTACCGAAGAAGAATTTACTTGATTTAACTAAGATTAAACCGAAGTATGAGGTATCTAAAGAGTTAATGAGTATTTCCATCCCTTCGGTATTTGGTAGATTAGTGGGAAACATTGGGTATTTTTTAGAACCGATAATTCTAACCAACATATTACTTTATGGCGGCTTTTCCCGTAACGAAATTGTTTTAGAGTATGGTTTTTATAATGCTTATAGTGTCTCTTTGTTGTTAATGCCTTCATTTTTTATCAATGCTCTATCGCAGACATTATTGCCGGAGATTACGCAATTTTATGCCATTAGAGACTATCAAATGGTGAAAAAACGGTTAAAACAAGGGATTATTTTTGCCTTATTAATCGGTTGTGGCTTTTCGATGGGGATTTGGTTTTTCCGAAGAGAATTACTGCAAATTTTATATCACACGAGCAATGGCATCAACTATATCAATGTTTTAGCTCCTTTCTTCGTGTTATTTTATTTAGAAGCTCCCCTATCGAGTGTGCTTGTAGCAACCGACCAAGTAAAAGTATCGACAAAAATCAGTATTTGGGGTGTCGTTATTAAACTCTTAAGTATGAGTATCCTAGCTTATATGGGTTTAGGAGTTATGGCTTTGTGTTATGCCGAGATTATCAATATAGTATTTATTGTTGTAAGTGATGCCTATGCCCTAAAAAAGCACCTAAAATAAATATATGATGACTCTAAAAAAGCTCCTTTAGGGAGCGAAGCAACTTTAATTAGTTATTAAATCTTTTTTCTTAATGATAAAAATTTTATGACCTTTATAGAAAGCGTAGAAGATATCATCGACTTTCAATCCTTGTTTACGTAAATTACTGATTAACCAAGTTTTAGTCTTTTTAATGGACTTTAGGGTATTTAATTGGATATCACTATCGATGATGAGCGGCATAGGATAGTTCGTATTGATTTTTAGGAAATTATATTCAAATATCGATAATTTACCATTAGGTTCTAGGATGGCGTATTCGACGTCTTCGATAGATTTAATCGATTTTTGCCTTAAAGATAGGAGTAAGTCATCCATACTATATCTTTGTTTAACCATTTCTTGATAATTAATTTGTCCTTTTTTAATGATGACCGATGGTTTACCACTCAAGACGGAACGAACTTTTTTAGATTTGATAGAAATAAAGGCAAGAACTAATTCAAGTAACACTAATGAAGCTATCGGTAAAATAGTATTAAATATCGAGTCATTAATGTTTTCAATACTAATAGCGACTAATTCTGCAATAAGGATCGAGACGATTAAATCGATAATGCCTAATTGCCCGATTTCTCTTTTACCCATAATCCGGTAAGCGAAAGTAATAAAGAAATAGAAGAAGATTGTTCGATAGACAATCGTAAATATTTGCATAAAATCACCTATTTTTATTATGGTCAGTTTCATATATTTTTAAACATTACCATAGAATTAATTAGGTGATAGAATGAATAATTGGAAATGGTATTTAAAAGATGTCTTACTATTTATGGGAATTGTTTTAGGAGTTACTTTATTAATTAGTACTTTAAGTTTTTTTACCAATATCAGTTCAAAAATAATTTCATTATTAATATTAATCGGGGTGATTGGAGCTTTCTTCTTCCTCGGTTATCAAGCAGGACGCAAAGCGAGTAGTAAAGGATATATAGTCGGTCTAGGTGTGGGGGCAGTAGCAGTTTTAGTAATGTTTATATTGAGTGCCATATTCTGGGGATTTCATCTTGGACTTAGTAAAATAATTTATTATGTTGTTCTAATCTTAAGTAGTACTATTGGTTCAATGGTGGGAATAAATAAAAAATAGGATTTTCTTATTTATCCTATTTCTAAGGAAGCGGTATTGTCTTCGGGATTTATGATAATCAACGTATCAGGATTTAAATATTCTTTATTTTGCGGATTAACTACTTGATCTAAGTAATTTAAATCGTATAATTCTTGTAATTTGATTTCGGTAGTTGGACATTCGTGATGATTATAACAATTTAAAGCCGCTTCGCAGACTTTCTTTTCCATTACTAAGTACTTTTTGTCTTGATGGTCTTGGTATACAAGAACAACGGAATAGATGATAATAATTAAGATAATGGCGACAATTGCACCATAAATAATAATTTTATTTTTTACTTCCATACTGACCACCATAATAATCCTTAATAAATTCTTCTCTATACTCTAACAGTTTATCATTTTTTATGGCTTCCCGCAACTCTTCAGTTAGATGAACGAGAAAGCGGATATTATGGATGGATAAAAGACGTTGGCCTAAAGTCTCATCGGCAGTGATTAAGTGTCTAATGTAAGCTTTAGTATAATTTTGGCAAGTATAACAATCACAGGTACTATCTAACGCGGAAAAATCGCTTTTATATTGGGCGTTTTTAAGATTAATTTTGCCATATTTTGTAAGGGCGTGGCCGTGACGAGCAAGCCGAGTGGGACTTACGCAATCGAAAATATCGATACCTCTAATGACGCCTTCAATAATATCGATAGGGTCCCCTACTCCCATTAAATACCGCAATTTATCTTGGGGTAAATAAGGAACGGAATAATCGATAGCTTTATACATATCTTCTTTCGATTCGTTATCGTTAGCTACACCGCCAATGCTATAACCATCAAAATCCAATTTAACAGTTTCGATAGCGGAATAGCGGCGCAAATCTTCGTGAGCACCACCTTGAACAATGCCAAAGAGACACTGATTAGGATTATTGTGCACCTCTTTACCTCGTTTGGCCCAACGAAGAGTTCTTTCAATGCTATTTTTTAAGTAATCATAGGATGCACTAGCGGGAGGACATTCATCGAAACTCATTGCGATATCACTATCGAGTTGATTTTGAATAGCAATGGACTTTTCCGGAGTAAGAAATAAGGTATCGCCATTGAGATGGTTCTTAAATTTAACCCCTTCTTCGCTAATATTTTTCGGTTTAGCTAAACTAAATACTTGGTAACCACCACTATCGGTCAAGATGGGACCGTGATAGTTCATAAATTCGTGTAATCCACCGGCTTCATTAACGATATCTTCTCCCGGTTTAAGCCATAAGTGATAGGTATTAGCTAGGATAATCCCGACTTTTAAATCGTAAATTTCTTCGACACTTAAGGTTTTAACGGTGGCATTAGTTCCAACGGGCATAAACATCGGCGTAGCATAAGTTCCATATTTAGTAGTGATTTCGCCTAAGCGACCTTGGGTATTCTTCTCGGTTTTTAATAATTTAAAACTTAATTTCATATATTCTCCTTTTTAGTAATATCATCAGTTATAAACATCGCATCGCCGAAACTAAAGAAACGGTATTTTTCTTGAACAGCGATTTGATAAGCATTTAAAATATGGTCTTTACCGGCTAGAGCACTAACTAGCATAACGAGAGTGCTTTTGGGTAAATGGAAATTAGTTATTAGACAGTCGATACCTTTAAATTGGTAACCGGGATAGATGAAGATATCAGTATTCCCAGAACAAGCTACGAAATGACCATTATTATTAGTAGCGATGGTTTCTAGGACCCGGGTTGTCGTCGTACCGACGGCGACAATTCTTTGATGATTTTCTTTAGCTTGGTTTAAGGTTGCAGCTGTAAGAGAGTCCATAATGTAATATTCACTATGCATATGATGATCTTGGATGTTTTCAACCTCTACGGGGCGAAAAGTTCCTAAACCGACGTGTAAAGTGACATAGAGAATTTTAACCCCTTTACGAGCGATTTCTGCTAGTAACTCTTTAGTGAAATGTAGACCGGCCGTTGGCGCAGCAGCACTACCTATTTCTTTGGCATAGACGGTTTGATAACGGTTGCCGTCTTTTAATTTTTCGTGAATGTATGGTGGAAGCGGCATCGTACCTAAAGCTTCGAGGACTTCTAAAAATATTCCGGTATAGGCCATTTCGACGTGGACAATACCTTCAGCAAGTTTTTCTTTGACGATAGCTTTTAAACGTCCATCACCAAAGGAGATGACCGTACCTTCTTGGAGTCTTTTAGCCGGTTTAGATAAGCATTCCCAAATATTATTGCCTAAATCTTTTAAAAGTAATAGTTCAATGGTGGCATTCGTGGCTACTTTAGTACCAATAAGCCGAGCGGGCAAAACCTTCGTGTCGTTTAGGACTAAAATATCGTCTTTCTTTAGATAGTCAGGGAGATGAAAGAAATGACTATGGGCTATCTCACCGGTATTTTTATCAAGTAAAAGCAAACGAGATGCATCTCTTTTTTCTAAAGGGGTTTGAGCAATAAGCTCTTCAGGTAAATTATAATCAAAATCTTCGACTTTCATATTAATCACGTCTTTCTTTAACTGTTAAATTATAACTAAATTAGGGATGAATGTCTATATCTTCGCAATGTTTTGGATATTATTTTAGTAATAAACGGAGCGATGAAGATAACGATATAGACGCTTTCATAGACATTGAGGGTGCTAACGAGTAGCGCGCTAGTAATGCCAATAAATAAGGAGTAAATTAAAGTATCTTGTTTGGTAATAGGACTATAGATTGGAATAGTAGCTAGAAAGATGCTACTAAAGATAATTGTACTATTTAGGAAATTATGAAGAATAGTTGTAAAGCCATAAAAAGGACTTAAAATTAAGGATGTCAGAATAAAACTCCCGATAATTAATGGCGGAATGGTCTTTTTATAGATGGCCGTATTAAATAAAAAGATATAACTAATTAGACATAAGATGGTGCTTGTTGCGGAAATTCCCCCAAAACTTCGGCCAAAGAATAAATCTAAGGGACTGTAATAAAGATTGGTACTCAATTCATAACTATTTTGATAGGTATAGGTAGCAAATAAGACAAGATATAAGGCGATGATGATTTTCGGTAAGATGAATAGATTAATGGGCTGATGGATAAATTTATTAAGCAAAAGGGTACCAATTAAACAGATTAAATAAATGATTATAGGGGTGTTAATTGGGATAATCATCGCGCTAATTAGACAAAGTAAAGGCGTAAAGGAATTACTTACATCGTGATGTTGGAAATATTCAAAAGCATAACCGAAGAAATAAGCGCCAATAGGGATAATTAAAGGTTTTAAAATTATCCATAAATTAGATTGATAATAAAGATAAGGAATTATCCCATTTTTGTAAACCCCATATAAAATTAAAGGAATAAGGCAAAGGGTATAATTAGTAATTATTTTATTAATGGAATTATTACTGTGCACGAGAATCGCCTCCTAGACTAATATGGGCGGGACAGTTATAAGTACATAAGCCGCAACGGCGACATTTTTTTATTTCTTCAGGATCTAGAGGATTAATTTGGAAAGGACAAGACGTGTAGCAAATGCCACAATTGATGCACGGTAGAGGTTTATCTTCTTGTGGTGGCAGAATGTAAAGAGCTTTGGTTGTGTTATCGATCAGGTAATTAAAAGGGTCGATAGTTTGCTTTAATAAAAGATTATTTAAATAATAAATTTGGTCTTTCGGAAGATTAAATTCGGTAATGATATCATTAAGGTTGGTATAGAGTTTGGTCTTTAAGATGAAAGACTTGCCACTTGGAATAATTATCGACAGATAGATTTCGGATAAGGGACGGAGTCTTTTAATTATTTCGTTAATCTCTAATAGTTCTTCGATGGTTATTAAAACCGTATTTGCCTCTTCTAAAGAAAGCTTATTACAGAGGATTTCTTTATAACCTAAAGGATACTCATCATTTAAGTAACGATATTGAATAAAGGGAAAACTACCAACGTGGTCATTATAGAATGCGATAGTTTCAGCATCAGTGTTTTTTAAAGTGAGAATAAATTCTTCGGGTTTTATAGTGGTATTTAATATTTCGCAAGTTTCTAAAATTATTTCGCTTAAATTATTTAATAAATAAGTGCGGGTGTTAACATAGGGAACATCGTCGATACCATTAATGAGGATGGTGTGCGGAGATTTGGCTAGTTCTTCGATGATTTGCGGATTGGAAAAATGATAAGTCTGCAAGAGTTTAAAGATAATTTGGTCAGTATATTTAGCATATTTACTCGCTCTTTTCGGGGCTTCATAGTTTTCCATAAAATCATTTTTGATGATTATTTGTTTTTCTTTAACGGCATAAATACTACCGGAAACGGAGGAAAAACAAACCGGGTCTTTAGTGACAATCGAGTCTTTATATACCGAGCTTCCTTGAGTCAAATCATCTATTAAAGAACCATTTAAATAAATATAATTAGGATTTAAATATGTGGATATATTAGATTTGTAAGTAACATTTAAATCTTTGTTTAAACGACATGTTTGATACATACATACTACACCTACTTCTTATAATTATTGAGATATTCTTGTAATAAAGTCGCAGTCTTTAGGGGAATTATTTGGGTTAATTCATCGAGAGAGGCTTCTTTCATTTTAGCAACACTACCAAAATGCTTAATTAATTCTTTTTTTCTTTTCGGGCCGATGCCTTCGATATTATCTAAGATACTAGCAATCGAACCTTTAGAACGGATGGTGCGGTGGTAGTTAATGGTATAACGGTGAACTTCATCTTGCATTCTAGTTAGATAATGGAAGACATCTTGGGAATGGTCAATGGCAATGACTGATAAATCACTATCGATTAATTCATTGGTACGGTGGTGGTTATCTTTTTTAAGACCGACTACTTTAATTGGCAAACGAAGATTTTCAAGGACCTCACTCGCAGCTCTTATTTGGTTTTCTCCCCCATCGACAATGATTAGTTCGGGTAGTTCACTTTTTTCGACCATCGCTCGGTAGTAACGGCGGTAAATAACCTCTTGCATCGTATGGTAATCATCGTTTTGGTCAACGGTTACTTTATATTTACGATATTCTTTTTTACAAGGGACACCATTTTTAAAAACAACCATACCACTAACGGAAAAACTACCAAAAAGATTGGAATTATCGAAGATATCGATACGATTGAGATTAGGAAGATGCAGTAAATTTTTTAAATCTTCATTAGCTTTAATACTCCTATTTTCATCTCTTTTAATGAGAGTCATTTCTCTTTCTAAATTATGTTTAGCATTGGAAATGGCCATATCGAGGAGTTGTTTTTTATTGCCTCTTTGAGGGGTTAAGACTTTGGTATTCAAGATATTAGCTAAAATCTCTTGATTTATTTCGCTAGATACTAGAACTTCGGAAGGAACTTCGTTTTTTAAGTAAAATTTGGCAAGGTAATATTCGAATTCATCGACGGGTTCACCAATAATAGGGAATATTTTACTTTGACTACCGACAAGTTTACCGTTGCGGATAAAGAAAAGTTCAATACTTAGATAGCCATTATCAAAATAATAAGCACAGATATCACGATTGACAAAGTCGTGGAGTTCAACTTTTTGCTTATTCATAATAATTTTAATATATTCGAGTTCATTTTTTAAATTGAGGGCCATTTCGTAATTCATAGCTTCGGAATACTCATTAATTTTGGCTTTCAATTTATTGGTAATTATTTCGTCATTACCGCGAAGGAAGGAAAGAATATCTTTTTCCATTTCGACGAGTTTAGCACTATCGACTTTTTTAATACAATAACCGAGACATTCGCCAATATGATAATAAAGACAGACGTCTTTAGGCATACCTTCACATTTTTTTAAAGGATACAAGCGGTTTAAAAGACCAACTATGCGGCGAGCAGCATAACTATTGGGATATGGGCCGAAGATTTTCCGATCTTTATTTCTTTTTAACTTAGTATAACGAGCAACTTTTAAATGGGGAAAAGGATGGGAGTTATACTCGATATAGGGATAGGTTTTATCATCAGTAAGTAAGATATTATATTTAGGGTCATACTGTTTAATTAAATTGATTTCAATGATGAAAGCTTCTAGTTCGCTACTAGCGACGATATAAGTAAAATCGGCGATCTCACTAATCATTTTAGCGGTCTTACCGGTATGCGTACGATTAAAGTAAGAGGACAAACGTTTATGGAGGTCTTTAGCTTTACCGACATAAATAATCGTGCCACTAGAATTTTTCATTTGGTAACTACCGGGTTTATGCGGTACTAAGGCTAATTTCTCTTTAAACATAATATCACCATTAACAATTATACTAAATTATCCGGTATTTTGCATTAAAAAAAGAGTAATTACTTACTCCGGATTGGTTGGTAATTTAACACTAAGTGTTGCTTGAGAGCTCGTATCTTGCGGTTTAGCAATTTCTCTTTGCTCTACCGGTGCACCAACCAAAGGTACAGCTTGGAAGCTTCTAACGAAGGTGACCATTTGGTTGAAATAATCAAGACGATTTTTAATTAATTCACTAAAAGGCAGATCTTCAAAAATTTGGATTGTCGAATCGCTTTCAGGGGAAACGGTATATAAAATACCCGCATTCTTTAACATAAAGTAAGCATCTTCTAACTCTTCGGAATAGGAAAATACTCCATTACTTTTGAAATTTATAGCTTCCAAAAGTTCACTAAATTGGTTATTAGCTTTACACTCTTGAATATATTTAGCTAATTGGTCGCGATTAAATGCAAACGTTTTTTGTAATGCTAATAAGACGGTAAATAAGCATAAAAAATCATAAGCTGAGAATTTTATTTCATAAAATCGATTGATAAATTGGAGATTTACATCGTTATCAAAAATATAGGGATTTTCTTCTGGCATTATAAATTCCTCCTTTTGGGCATAGTATAACAAAAATGCCTTCTAATGACAACTAAAAAATTAATATTAGTAGATAAAATGCGAATATTTCGCTATAATTGAGGTGGTGGTTATATGGAACTTATTAAACAATGGGAAACAACGATTAAACATTCGCGGTTTATTGGCTTATATTATAGCGTCGATGATGTTACAGAAATTAAACCGCTTTTGGAAGATTTAAAAAAAGAATATAAAAAAGCACGACATATTGCTTATGCCTATAAAATAGATAATATTGTCAAAAAATCCGATGATAAAGAACCTGCTAATACAGCTGGGACCCCAATTTATAATATCATCGAAAAAAAGAACTTAAATAAAGTACTAATCGTTGTCGTTCGTTATTTTGGTGGGGTTAAACTCGGTGCCGGTGGTCTTATTCGGGCTTATGGCGGAGTAGCTAATGAGTTAACAAACTGATTTTTAAAAAATAACCATAAAAAATTATAGACTTGCTATAATTTCATTGAGTTCTTCTTCGGTATGAAAACCGATTTCTCTTTTGATTTCTTGACCATTTCGGAAAAAGATAAGAGTGGGAACACTCATAATTCCATATTGAGTTGCTAATTGCATATGTAAGTCAGTGTCGACTTTGATAATGGGAATACTCGTGATATTTTCTAATACCGGGGCAAGCATTTTACAAGGCCCACACCATTCAGCATAAAAATCTACTAAGTAAGCCCCTTCTTTAATTAAATCTAAAAGATTTTCTCCTTTTTCTAAATGTTTTACCATAGTTTCATCTCCTTTAATATTTGTTCATGACTTCTTCAATGCCATCGATTTTTAATTTGCCTTTATCGATGAGTTTTTGGGTAGCATCTTTTGTAATTATCTTATTTTTGAGTAAGATATCTAAGGCTTCTTTATTGTAGGCATTTTTATCTTGGACATCTTCGTATTTTTGGGCTAAAGATACTATTTCATCGACACTTTGATAAGCTTCGCCAACCATATTAGAAAGCAATGGAGTACTACTCAAGATTTTGTCTTGTAATATGGAAGGAACAGTCTTGTTATTAGCTAAGGCAATCTGATTGATACAGAATAAAGCCATAAAAACGATGATAAAGCTTTCCGCTAAACCGAAGATGAAACCGAGGATTTTAGATGGAATACCTAAGACAATAGTCATCTTAAGGATTGTCTCTAAAATGCCGGTTAGAGCAATAACAACTCGTAAAGCCCCCCATAGAATGAGAGCAACTAAAAGAAAAGCTAAGACCTCATAAATAAGAATATTTAAAACCGTTACTCCTTCTAAAGCCCCGGAAAATTTAAAAAATGGTAGATTAGTAAACATCAGTTTAGCAATGGGATTTTTAAGAGTATAAGCTCCTACTAGGACAAGAATTGTTCCCACAAATTCCGCAGCACTACGAATTACACCTTTTTTAAAGCCGAGTACAGCACCGGTTAAAAGGGCAAGTATTATAATTGCATCGACTATTGTGATCATTTAATCACGCTCCTCTATTTAAATTATATTACAAAGGCAATGAAAATTAAAGTAAAATATGGTATTATTAAAAAAGAGGTGAATTTATGACTATTGTTTTTAAGGTTAGTGATAATGTTAAAAAGAAAATGATTAGTTACTATCAAGATAAAGCGGAAGCTAAAACCCCACCCTACGCTATTTTTCAAGTAAAAGACTATGATTGTGTGACAACTTTATACGAATCAGGTAAGGTGATGTTCCAAGGAATTGGGGCGGATATTGAAGCTTCTATCTGGACTAGTATGGAATATAAATTAAATGGTCGAGTTATCAATACGGACGGTAAAGAGAAGAAAAAAACCCATAGCGAAGAAAAAGTTGTAATTAAGGAAAATACAGTCGGGTCCGATGAAGTAGGAACTGGCGATTTCTTCGGTCCAATAGTAGTATGTGCAAGTTTTGTAAAAATAGAAGATTTTGCCTTTTTAAGTGAACTAGGAGTTAGAGATTCGAAAAAGTTAACGGATAAACAAATTCTCACTATCGCCCCGCAATTGATTGCTAAAATACCTTTTAAAGCAATAGTATTAGATAATGCCACTTATAACAAAAATTATTCAAAGACAATGAATATGAATAAAATAAAAGCTATTTTACATAATAAAATGTTACTCAGTTTAATTAAGAGTCAAGATTTAGATTATCAGAAAATTATTATTGACCAATTTACCCCGGCGAAAAACTACTATGCTTATATAAAAGATGCTAAAGAAGTAGTTAAAAATATTACGTTTATTACGAAAGCGGAAGATAAAGTGTTAAGTGTAGCTTGTAGTTCCATCATCGCTAGGTATTATTTTTTGCAAGAGATGGCGAAGATTAGCAAGATGGTCGGCATGGATATTCCTTTAGGAGCAAGTGATAGTGTTGACCAAGTCGGATATAAGATTGCTAAAGAAAAAGGAATGGACTATTTAACACAAATTGCCAAGATGAATTTTAAAAATGTTGATAAAATAAAAGCGCTTATGCGCTCTTAAGGATAAATACTTCCAAAGCGGAGTATTTATTTATTTGTCCGGTTTTTACTTGATAATCGATGTTGGCTAGTTCTAAAAGATTACTTGCTAATTCCGAAGTACTATATTGATAACTTAAGGTGAGATATTTATTAACTTGCCAACTTTGGAGGTTTAGCTTTTTCGCAATCTCATATTCCGGGGTGTTTTTTAAACTTAACATTGCCACTAGATAAGTTAAACGGTATTCACGGGCTAGAAGATTGATGATGACAAAGGGTTCTACTTTTTGAACTTTTAAATCTTGATAGATTTTAAAGGCGGTAGTTAGGTCGTGCCCCATAATGGCATCGATCAGTTTAAAATTATTCGTTTCTAATGATGGAGCGATAATTTCTTTGATGTCACTGAGTTTTAGAGGACAAGGTTTAGAATAATATAGGTCAATTTTAGCTATTTCACTATTTACGATGTCATAGTCGTTATTACAACTATTGACGATATAGTAAAGGATTTCATCAGTAACTTGGTAACCTTTTTGAGTTAGTTCTTCTCTAATAATCTTACAAATATCTTTGATAGTTAAAGAAGGACAAATGATTAGACATCCCCTACTCTTCAAAGTTTTTGTAATTTTCTTTCTTTCATCAACTTTATCAGGCGTCGTGAAAATTAGATTGACATCGGGATTTTCTTGATCAAGATATTGCTCGATTAGGGCTAGATTTTCTTTAGAGGTCTTACTTGTACCAAAATAGTCAACATTTTTAATTAGGATATTTCTTTCACTACTAAATAAAGATGAATATGATAAATCCGCAATTATTTCGGATAAATCGGTAGTATTGGGAATAGATTCGTAAGGGACATCACCAATAATTTGTTTAATCGCCGCATTTAACTGCGTAATTGTTGGACTACTAATGAGATATGTTGCCATAGGATCACCAAGACCATTATACCACATCTTAAGGGAGTTTAAGCAAAAAAGGAAAAAGACCAAAAGACCTTTTTCTATATTTAAAGTTACTATAGTAACGATACTATATATTATGTTTTTAATGGGTAGATGGTGAAACCTTTTTTGCTGATTTTTACTTTGATGGTATGGTTAAAGGCGGTGTTATAGTAAGGAATGTTAAGTTCAGCAAGATTTTCAATAGTTTCTTTAGAGGGATGATGATAACGATTATTTAAGCCGGAACTGATGATGGCATATTGAGGAGCAATGTTTTTTAAAAAGGAATAACTATTACTAGTATTGGAACCGTGATGAGCGAGTTTCAAAAAATGAATATGGGAAAATTGGTAGCGATTAAGGATATCTTCCTCTACCCGACTGCTGATATCACCGGTAAATAAGAAATTAGTATGGTAAATCGTGATCAAATTGACATTACTGTTGTCATTTTCAGACTCATATAGTGGCGTCTTTAAATAGGTAATTTGTAAATTATGCGGGATGTATGTGGAAGAAGGTAACATATTTAATAGTTCGGCCTCACTAGCGGTATATTCACCGGGATTTAAAGTTATATTTTGAATGGCGATTAAATCAATTAAATATTTGGCAGTACCTAAATGGTCATTATCGCCGTGGGATATTATTAAGTTATCGATATGGGATATACCAATACTTTGGAAAAAAGTCACCATATTAGTAGCTAAACGAATATTGGGGTCGGTTTGGTCTTCATCGATGACATTTAAACCCCCGGTATCAAGTAAGATGACATCTTTTTGATAAGGCGAAATTATTAGGGCGCTATCACCTTGACCGACATCGAGAAAATAGACATAACCGTGTGGGTCCAAATAAGGAGTTATTTTTACAAAGAAGATAAGCAAAATTAAGATAAAGTAACTACGATAATTAATATTTTTCCTAGTGAGTAATAAAAGATAGTAAATGATTAGGTAGATAGGAGTAAACTTAGGTATTTGGATAATTAAGCACGTAATTTGACTAAATAGAAGACTTAGATTTTGAAATAGATAAAGGATAGGATCTAAAAAATAAGAAAGAAACGGAAAGATAAAAGCTAATAAGACTAAGGGATAGATAAGAAAACTGATAAGAGGTACAAAGATGATATTCAATAGTGGGGAAAGAAAATTAAGACGATAGAAATTATTGACCGTTAGCGGTAAACTAGCGAAGAAAGCTAACAAACTAATAGCAAGAGTTTGCTTAAGGAAATGCTCATTATTTAAAGAATATTTAGTTAGGAAAAAAGAGGTTATGACAGAATATTGAAAACTTAAATTAATAAGAAAATAAGGAAATAGAAGAAGACAAATTAAAATGGTAATGTTTAGACATTTATGCGATGAGAGTTTATGCAGGAAGGAAAACTCGACAATAAAGTAAAAGATACTAGCTCTAACAATGGAGGGCGTAAAATTAGTGAGAAATAGATAGAAAATAAGAAATAGATTAATGATTAGTTGTGGATAGCGAATTCGCCATTTTTTAAGTAATTTAAGAAAAATAAGGCACAGTAGATTGATATGCATTCCGGAAATAGCTAGTAAGTGGGATACCCCATTTATTTGAAAACTATTAGCGACATCATCGGCAATATAATCGTTATTAGCAAATATCAAAGCATTAATGTATTGATTAGTAAGGCTCGACGAACGATTCATCAGGTGATTACGGAGACGATATAACCACCCTACTTCTTCATCTAGCACGGTCATTTGAGAAATGGTAATTTGATAATGAATGTCATTACTCTGAAGATACTTTTGATAATTAAAGGTGTTAGGTAAACTATTGCTTTTGGGTAGAGATAAGGTGCCTGTTAGATGGATATGATTACCTGGGACAACATTTATTTCTTCATTATCATCTAAGTAGTAAAAAGCCACATATTTTTCTTCCCCTTTTAAATTTAAAGTCAAGACATTACCACTTAATTTAACGGCGGTAACTAGGTAGTCTTGGTCGACGTTTTCATTTATATCAGGAGTTGGTTGAAAATAATTGTATAGACGAAAAGATGTTAAAATGAGTAAAATAACGATAATTACGTTATAAGGTGAGATAATCTTTGATGTTTTCATATGTAGATGGACCAATGCCACTGACATTTTGAATTTCGCTTATAGCTTTAAATGGACCATAAGTATTACGATAAGCGATAATCTTGGCTGCTTTAGAAGGACCAATTCCCGGAAGGGTTTGTAATTCATTAACGGTAGCATTGTTAAGGGATATTTTCGAACTCTCATTTCCACTTGCAGGGGTTGTATCCGCAGTTGCGGTTGATGGAATAACTAACATTTCCCCATTTATCAGCGGCCTTGCTAAATTAATACGGGAAATATCGGCTTCTTCCGTTAACCCACCGGCAAGAGTGATGATATCTTGGACTAAAAGACCAGCATCAACGGTATATACGCCAGGATTTTTAACTTCACCTTTTAAATCGATGGTGATTTTGGTAATTTCTTCTTCAATTTCCGTAATACTAATAGGTTCTTCAATAGTTGCATTCAGTGAAGAATCGTAGTATTTTCGTAAGATGATAAAACTGAATAAGAGGATTAAACCAAGAATTGTCAATGACTTATAATGTATTTTTAAAAAATCCATAAAAACCTCCTTTCACTATAATTATTAAAGGTTTACTATGGATTTTCCTTTATATTTTTGCAATTTCTTGATCATTTTCAGCTTTTTGGCTTTCGTAGGATACTCTTTCACATACAAATAGCATCGCTAAGATATTAATGGTAAATGAACCACCATAACTTAAGAATGGTAATGGGACCCCAGTTAAGGGGAGCAATGCGAGGATACCTAAGAGATTGACTAAGATGTGACTTAGTAAAAGAATAAAAGTGCCATAAGCCAAAATGGAATTGCGGATGTTGTTAGCTCTTCTTGCTAATTTATAAAGTCTTAAAAGAATAATTAAGTAACCTAAGAGAACGAGGATGCCGGTAACTAGTCCTAATTCTTCGACGATTATCGGATAGATAAAGTCAGTATGCGACTCAGGTAAATAAAGATATTTTTGAGTAGAGTTGCCTAAACCGACACCAAATAATCCGCCATTGTGAAAAGCAATAAAACCATTACATACTTGATAACCCGTACTTTCGTAATAACGTTCACAAGGATTTTTAAAGTTAAAACGGCTGATTTGATGGGCACTTAATAGTTTACCTCCGGATAGAAAGATGGTAGCTCCTAGTAATAAAGCCCCGGCTAGTAAAATAAGGGTTACCTGGCTTTTTATTTTTCTCCCGATTGGGGCCGCAAGAAAGATGAGATAAGTAATCCCGGCAATAATGATAGCTCCCCCGAGGTCTGGCTGCATCGCTACTAAAATAGCAATAAAGAAACCGATAATTAAGGGAATAACGGCCGTTTTGGGATTGGATTTTTTAACAGTACTATAATGGTTATAGTAAACGGCCATAAAGATGATGATGACCGACTTCGCAAACTCACTTGGTTGAAGACTAAAAAAACCTAAATTATACCAACTTTGAGCACCATTAGAAACAACACCATAGACGAATAAACCAATAAGTGCTGCAATGACCCCAAATAAAAGAAACGGACAAAACATTTTATACTTTTCTGTAGGCATTCTTAAAATTACAAAAATGCCAATAATAAACATAACCGTAACAAATAATACTTGACGTAAAAAGAAATGGTTAGATGAAACACGATATCTTAAAACAGCTGCTACTGAAGATGCTGAAAATACCATAATGCAACCAAAAATGCAGAATATGATTATTAAACCTAGTAATGGTAAATCTATTTGTTTAAATATCTTTTTCATCTTTTCACCTTAAGTTTATCTTATCATAAATTTATTAGGGGGAAAACAGGAAAATAAATAAATTATAATTTTTTAATGTCAAAATACCGTCTAAATTAATAAACTATAATAGATACATTAAGGAGGTATACATATGTATTATTATGGAAATAACGGCTACTATGGAGGATATGGCTGTAATGCTGCTCCTTATGGTGGCGGATACGCAGGATATTCTCAAGGTTCTGGCATAGGTGCTGCAATTTGGATTGTCTTATTTATTTTATTAGTTATCATCATCGGTGCTGGCTGGAATTGGAATAATAATTAAAAAGGAAAGAGGTTTCCTTTTTAATTTGCTCTTTATATTTAGATGTTTTTTTGGTAAAATAACTGCAGTTGGGGTGATACTATGGAAGTGCCAAAAATTAATATATTAGATGAAAGTAATAAATTGTTACATCAAGTTAGTAAAGATGTCGAATTCCCACTTAGTGAAGAAGATAAAAAAAGAATTCAAGACATGCAAGACTACTTAGAATGCAGTCAGATAGAAGAAATCAGTCAAAAATATAATTTAAGGGCGGGTATGGGGCTAGCTTATCCGCAATTAGGAATTTTAAAAAGAATTTTTGTGGTAGTTAATGCTCGAGAAGACGGAACTTTTGAAAAACACGTCGTAATAAATCCGAAAATCTTAAGCTTTAGTGAAGAAATGATTTATGTTGGTGAGGGCGAAGGCTGTTTAAGCGTTAATCGGCCGGTAGAAGGTATTGTTCCAAGACACGCTAGAGTTACCGTAAAAGCTTATGATGTTGATGGCAATGAGTATCAAATAAGGGTTCGCGAAGAAATTGCTGTGGCCTTTCAACACGAAATCGATCATTTAGATGGTATTTTATTCGTCGACCGAATTAATAAAGAGTTTCCTTTTAAAGATGCTGATAAAATGCGGGAATTATAAAAAGCCACGAGTTAGTGGCTTTTATAGTTTAACAGTTAGTTTAGGTTCGCCATCGGAAGATTTACTATAATGATATTGTAAGCTAGGGACACTTTCTAAAAGATCCCGATTTTTTAAAATTTCTGATAAGATGACTTGGAAAGCGTGACTTCTAATTAGTCTTCGACGAAGAAAACGATGAAATTTCTTTGGTAGTTCATTTTGACTAACCTCTAAATAGAAATCGTTACTAGCTATTTTGCCGGTTTTATCTTTATCGTGGGCAACTAAACTAAAGGCGATATATTTGACACCATCACGAATTTCTTCGGTTTCAGTATATTCCCGAGTATTTAAAACATTATGTCGAGGAATAGCATAACTTTTAAATTTATATCTCTGACAAAAGGGAATGTCCACATTAGTTTTTCTCTTTTGCATAAGATAGACTTGATTATGTTGAAAACCTAAACTGGCTTTTGATTGAGAAGTTTCCACTGCTATTTGCACACTTTCTCCATCTTCCTCAACACTAAATGGTGTTAGGATGTCTTCTCCATCAATATCGTTAGTCAAAAAACTTACAATATCAGATAAAATTGCGGACCCGTGTTTATCACTTAAAAGACCGGAATTAATATCAAGATTAACTAACCAATTGTATACTTCTTCTTCAGGATCATTATATCGCTTTGCAAATGGGACATTATCTACTTCTAAAATCGCATTCTCCCGATCAATTACTTGTCTTAGATATTCTAACTTTTCCATATGAGTTCACCTCTGGTTTTGTATTATAGCACAAATTAAAAAGAAAACAACTAATTGTCTTCTAATTTAACGCTGACTATTTTACTGACGCCTTTTTCTTGCATCGTAATACCATATAAAGTATCAGCATATTCCATAGTTTTCTTTTTATGGGTAATAACGATAAATTGACTTTGATTTTTAATACTTTGTAAGTATTTACCAAAAGTATCGATATTAGCTTCATCTAGAGCCGCTTCGACTTCATCTAATATGCAAAAAGGAACGGTTTTGATATTTAAGATGGCAAATAATAAGGCGATAGCGGTAAGACTTTGTTCCCCACCACTAAGAGTGATAGTCGAATGCTCTTTCTTTCCTGGGGGAACAGCAATAATCTCAATACCGGTATTTAAGAGGTCTTCTTCATTAGTTAACTTTAGATAACCACTGCCACCTTTAAATAATATCTTAAATACTTTGGCAAATTCTTGATTGACGGCATCGAAAGTCTCTTTAAAGCGGGTTATCATGATATCATCCATTTCGGAAATGATACTCTTAATCTCCGCAATAGAAGTTTCTAATTCCGCTTTTTGACTACTCAAGAATTGATAACGGGTATTAACACGATTATATTCTTCAGGAGCACCTAGATTAACTAAGCCTAAGTTATTGATTTGCGTTTTTAAACTACTGACTTTTAATCTAGCGGTATCAATGTCGATATCGAGGAGATATTCGCTATTAGCTTTTTCATATGTAAGCGAATAGGTCTCATTTAAATTGATAAGTAAATTATCTAATTTAACATCCATCTTGCTAATTTGAATTTCTTTATCTTTTATCTGTTGTTGCCATCGATTGTAATTAGCATTATTTTCCCGATTAGACTTCTCTAATTCCATAATTTCTGTGGCTAAATCAGATTTTTGACTACGTAATGCGGCTAGATGTTTCTGTTTCTTATCTTTTTCGGTATTTTTAGCATATAAATCTTCAAGTAATTGGTTTAAAGCTTTATCAAGTTGGTTAGTTAATATATCTTCATTACCCTTTAAATCATTGGCTGTACTATTAAATTGCTTTTCAATATTTTCTAACTCTTGTTCTTTACTATTTATTTGTTCTTTTAAAGTAGCTATTTCTAAAGTGTTCTTTTCGATTGCTTCTTTTAGTTTATCGATACTGTTTTGACTAGCTAGATATTCATTTTGACTCTTATTTAATTGGATTTCGGCCTTAGCTAAGGCAGATTTATATTCGATTAAATCTTGTTTATCTTTAAGAATACTATTATTGTTTTTGATACTACCACCGGTAATGGAACCACCAGTATGTAAAATATCACCTTCTAGAGACACAATCCGGTAACGATGCGACGTTAATTTACCAAGTTCGTTTAACGATGGCAAACTATCGACAACGAGGACATTACCTAATTGGTTCTTGATAATATTAGTATATTGGGAATCATACTTTACTAGTTCGTCGGCTACTCCAATAAATCCTTTAAACCGCTTGGCGATATCTAGCGTTTGTCTATCGATGCTGCGACTTTCAATAACATTTAAGGGAAAGAATGTAGCTCTTCCTAGACGATTTTCTTTAAGATATTCAATCGCTTTTTCAGCACATTTTTCGTTATCGACCACTACGACATTGGCGTTCATACCTAAAGCAATATCGATGGCGGTCATATAAGTGGCTTCGGTATCAATTAGATTAGCAATCGTTCCGTGAATACCTTTAAGACGTGGATTATTTAAGACATTACGTACGGAATATGGTAGACGGTCACTATTTTCAATATTGGCAGTAAGAATGCTAATACTGTTTTGGAGTTGCTGGATATTTCGCGTTTGACTTGCACATTCATTACTTAGTTGATTATGTTTAGCTTGGGATTTGTCTAGCTCCGCTTGAGTATTTTGGAGAGTTTCTTCCTTATTTGCTAAGTTTTGTTTAACTACATCAAGATCACTATGAAGGAGTTCTAGGCGACTTTTAAGAGATAGACTACGTTCTTTTAATTCGATTATATTTTGATTGACGGTATCTTTAGCAGTTTGATATTTATTTCTTTCTTTTAGAACTTCGGATTGCGTTTCTAAATTAGCTATTGCATTTGTTAAACTTAAGATTTCTTCGTTGGCTTTATTAATTTCATCATCAAGTTTAAGACTCGTTAATTTACGCTTTTCTATTTGACTTATCTCTTCCGAATTTTGAACATTGAAACTGTTTTCTTGCTCTTTTAAAACTGCAAGATCATTCTTAGCTTGCTGATATTCTTCATTAATGGCCGTAATATCATGGGTAATTAGAGATATTTCAATGTTTTCTAATTCTTTTTTATAATCTTGATATTGGATAGCTTTAGCACTTTGCTCTTTTAAAGGAGCTAAAGAAACTTCTAATTCTTTGATTAATAAATCTACTTTTTCAAGATTATCTTGAGTTTGTTCAAGTTTTTTTAAACTATCTTCTTTGCGCTTTTTGTATTTTAGGACTCCGGCCGCTTCTTCAAATATGGGACGACGTTCTTCGGGTTTGCTATGAACGACACTAGTAACGGAACCTTGCGAAATGATATTAAAGGACTCTTTACCAGCCCCACTATCCGTAAGTAAGTCCGTAATATCTTTAAGACGAACTTTAACATTATTTAAATAATATTCATTTTCTCCGGTTTGGTAGATGACTCTTTTAATTTCGATTTCATTAAATTCACTATTTAAATAGTGGTCTTGGTTATCGATTGTAAGACTAACTACCGCCCTATTTTGACCACTCCTAGAAGCACTACCATAAAAGATAACATCTTTCATCGATTCTGAACCCCGAAGATTTTTAACGGATTGTTCTCCTAAAACCCATTTGATGGCATCGACAACGTTACTTTTACCTGAACCATTCGGACCGACAATGGCAGTAATTCCCTTTTCAAAAAGGAATTCCGTTTTATCTGCAAAGGACTTAAATCCATTGGCTTTAATACTCTTTAAATGCATAATATCACACCCTATTTTGCTTGCTTTTTAAAAGCATCAAATGCTGCTTGTTGCTCAGCTTCTTTCTTACTTTTACCAATCCCTCGACCATAGACAATACCATCGATTACTACGGCAACCTCAAAAGTTTTATCGTGGGCCGGACCTTCTTCTTTAATTAATTGATATTCTAAAGACTTTTTGGTAGTTTGGACCATTTCTTGGAGAGCTGATTTATAATCATCGAGAAAGTGGCAATTCTGTTGAATATAAGGAACAACAACCTCATAAAGAAAATCTTTAACTTTGGCAAATCCTTGATCTAAATAGATAGTCCCAACAATGGCTTCAAAAGTATCAGCAATAATCGTCTTATTGACGTTACTTTCCTGTCCTTTACCTACGCGAATGTAAGGAATCGAACCAATTCTTTGCGAATATTCATAGAGAGCACTCTCACAAACAAAGCGAGCTCTTTTTTTGGACATTTGGCCTTCATCGAGATTTTCGTTTTGATATAGATAAGTACTAACGATGGCACTCATAACGGCATCACCTAAGAATTCTAATCTTTCATAGGATTCACAATTATGTTCATTAGAATAAGAAGTATGCGTTAGAGCGGTACTTAAAAGTTCTTGATTTTTAATATGGATTTGATACTTATCTAGGAATTTCATACAATCACCTTTTTTATTATACCAAAGTTTTGGTTTTCTGTTAATCTTATTTTACAAATATAAAAATTTATAGTAGAATTAATTAAGGTGGAACAAATGAAATACATATTGATTGCTTTAATAAAGTTATATCAGTTACTACCCCCGAGTTTATCACATATTTATAAAAAATAGTTCTTCAAGTAGCATAAATACTTGATTTTTTATGGAGTTTTATCTTGCGTACCTACACGTACCTATGATATAATATTATTGTAGTGAGGTTATGAATATGGCGAGAATTAAAATTAGC
>CANQMM010000008.1 GCA_947624955.1 uncultured Bacilli bacterium
GCACATTCGGTATTAGCAATCGTTTCCAACTGTTATCCCGAACTTAAAGGCAGGTTACCCACGTGTTACTCACCCGTTTGCCACTAAGCGGAAATCCAATTCCAACTTCGTGCAAGCACTCCATCTTCATTGGGCCGCTTCGTTCGACTTGCATGTCTTAGGCATGCCGCCAGCGTTCATCCTGAGCCAGGATCAAACTCTCAATAAAAAATGATTTATTAAAATCACTTGTATTTAAGTTTAATCTAAGCTACTCAAATTGACTTTTTTACTTAGTTTTCAAAGATCATTCAGCGCCACTTTTCCGTCGCGCATTTGTAATATACCAAATCCCGTTTCCTTTGTCAACACTTTTTTTCACTTTTTTCGACAACCTTTTGTCAAAGTTATCAATTCCCGTAAAATCAAGCATTTAAACAGGATTTTTGGAATTAAAAAACATTGATTTAATCAATATTTCTTATTCAGTATACAATAATATATTCGTAAATGCAAGTAAAAATTTCATTTTTTGTAAATTTTTTTGTAAAATTCTAATTTTTCGTTAAATTCTTGTAAATTTCATAGTACTTATCGACCTCTCCCGGGGTAAATGGCCCACTTTCAGCGCGCTTCATTTCGATAAGTTTTGATAACTCACTCTTCAAAATTAAATCTAAATCATCCGAATATTTCATAATCTTCTTATGATAATTATATTCATTTCGGTCTAAAACTCTAAACCCACCATCAGGAAATACTCTCAAATCTAAATCATAATCGATATACTTTATTATTCCATTGTCTATTAAATATGGCGATGCAATATTACAATAGTAAAATAAACCATGTTTTTTTAGTTGCCCAATTACATTAAACCAACTTTTCTTATAAAAAAACATTACCGCCGGCTCATTCGTCTTATGACTTCTTCCGTCATTTTCTGTAACCTTAGTTTTATTATTCGCACAAATAAGTACATCATCGTTTATTTCTAAAACTGTCGCTTCATCCCAAGTGCGATGAATTTTACCATTATGTTTATAACAATGGATTGTTAACCGATCTCCTACTTTAACTTCGTTCATAACAATCCCGTCTTTCGTTATCCATTATACACCATTTTCAAGAAAATGACAAATGCCACGAAAAAAGTTGTCGTAAGACAACTAATAAGCTAATGTTTCAATTGCTTTAGCTAACTGTAAATCCTCTACTTGACCATCGCCAATTATTTGATTATCAATTTCGATATCCGGCACGATGCCTACCTCATCGATACATTCCCCGGTTGGTCTTAACCATTCAGCTGTTGTGTATTTTACTAGACTGCCATCACCTAAGTCCATCGTCTGCTGTACTTTTCCTTTACCATAACTGCGCTTACCAACGAGTATTGCGCCATAACTATCTTTTAAAGCCGCCGCTAAAACCTCCGAAGCTGAGGCCGTAGCTTCATTCATTAAAATTGCTACGCTATATTCTCTTTTCTCTCCGGTTTTATCATAAGTACTTTTTGTATTATCTTTATTTCTTAAAGAATAAATTAATTTCCCTTTTTCTAAAAACATATTCAAAATATTTTCGGTTTTATCTAAATAGCCACCTGAATTATAACGAACGTCGATAATTAAAGCATCGATACCTTGATCTTCGACCTCTTTTAATTTCTTTTCAAATTGAGTATCGACATTCTTCGTAAAAGAACTAATAGCTAAATAACCAATCTTCTTATCATTCTCCGTAAAAATATCTGAAGTAACTACCGGTTTATCAATCGTCTTAGATGTCACTGATACCTCAAAGGTATCATCGCCTCGTTGTAATTTAATTTTTACCGTATCATTATTTCCAATTAACGCAACCGTTTCGGTACTATTATTCACCGTAACTCCATCTACCGCTAAGACTTTATCCCCAGCCATAATCCCCGCTTTCATTGCTGGCGAATCACTAAAAACCTCAGCAATTACATTATCGGCTTTGATAGAAATCCCAATTCCTTTATATTCTCCCGACAACTGACTAGTCAAACTATCAGCTTCCGTATCATTCATATATATAGAGTAGTTATCCCCTAAATATTTCATCATCCCATTGATAGCACTATCGACCATTCCTTGTTTATCGACTTCTTCATAATACTTATCTACTACTTTAGCATAAACATTGATAAACTCTTGTAAGGCTTTATCTTCGCCCATACCCGAATATTTATAACTACTAAAGATAATAATACCGGTTGTTAAACTAGCTACAACTCCCGTCACTATTACAATAATTATTATTTCCGTTATACTAAAATTACTTTTCTTCTTCATTTTGTCACCCTCTATTTTAATGATACCATATAATAAATATATTTTAAAGTTTTAAAACTTTTAACAACATCGATTAGACATTTTGCCAAAATAAAAAGGACAACTTATTTATCGTCCTCATCTTTTATATTTAATTCTTTTTTAATTGCCTCAGCAGTTTCTAAGTATTTGTTTACTTTACCCTTCTTAACTCTTACTAAAGTAAAGTCTCCAAACTTAAATTCTTCCACTGTCTTCGCTTTTGGATTAGATTCTTCATCTTCGCTGGCTTTATAATCCTTATTAAAATAATCATTTAATTCGACATAATAGATTCTTAACTTATTTTCATTTTCTGTATCATTTAAATATTCTGTAACATAATCACTAGATTTATAGAACTCACCGTTGATAGCTTCTGAATCATAAACGAATACATAGTAATCATCTTCTGGCTTATTTAACATATTCCCGACAATAGCCATATCATAGTTAACTGTTCCGACTGCCGGCGTATCTGCTTTCTCTTCATCTACTTCTTTAGTAATAAATTTCTTCGTAAAGAAATATACCCCTAAAACTACTACCACTACGGCTACTAAAATACCTACAAACCTCAATAATTCTTTTTGTTCTTCACTTTTCATAAAAACCACCTACTCCTAATTATACCATAAAAAAATAGGAAAGCAACTTACTTTCCTACATAACTGCCAGTATTATTTAAAGAATCGGCTATCGACATTAATTCTCCCGTCGTCAAATCGCTACTTGCTAAGTAATAGTCGATATTGTTGGATGTCCACGATAATGAGTTAGCACTAATCGCCGCAATTGTATCACTTAACATTAATGGGTCTCCATATACCGGAATAATTTCAAATTCTTTTTTAGGACTACTAGCTTCTTCTACTAAGACGAAGTTCTTATCTCCCGCAAAAGTTAGTATGGCCCGGTTTCCATTATCTACCGAAATTGTTTCCTTACTCTTTAAATAAGTATTACTTGGAATATATAATGGATAAATAATATCATCTAAACTACTCGTTTGTTCATCAGTTTCTCCACAGCAATCTTGGTCGATTAAATCTTCAAGAATAAAATCTTCTTTCGATAATTTAGCTTTATAGTCAATTGAACTAAACATCACCTTAATCATCATTGTATTTTCTTCATTATATACTTCAATCTTTTTTAAATTATAATCGTCATCAAAGTATAACTTTTCATATACTAATTCTTCGTTATTAGGATAATTAACCTCAGTTGTTAAAACATATTCTTTATCTTTCTTTTCTGATACAACCTCTTCATCTTTTTCTAAATCATCGACGATTGGTCCTAATAAATATGATTGACTACTGCTATGTGGCCAGTCACTTTGAAATTTAAAACTTTTATTTAGTGAAGGGGTAACTACATACACGCCATCATCATTCTTTAAGATAATCTGTTCATGATTATTCGTTTGATTTAATAAATTTACTTTATAATAGTCATCTTTTAAATACTTAACCTCTACCGCATAAGTAAAAGTATCTTCATTACTATAGATTTCCATATTTGCTTTTAAAGTATAAGCTTTCGCACTTTTTACATCATCTTTAAACTTATCTAGAACTTTTTCCTCGCTCTTTTTTCCACACCCACTAACAGTTAATAGAATTACTACCAATAATATCCATATTTTTTTCATAAACCACTTTCCTTTTCTAATAAAATATATTTCATTATTAATTAAATATTACGTATAAAAGATAAAAACTCATCCATAATATAAATAGAAAAGAGGTTAATATATGCAAATAGTTCAAAAAGTAGCATTAGTTTTTACTCTAATTGGAGCAATTAACTGGGGGCTTATCGGGTTCTTCGACTTTAACTTAGTAACGGCTATTTTTAAAGACGACATGCTACCAAGAGTAATTTATGGCATAGTTGGTATTTGTGCATTAGTTAATATTGCCTTATTATTCACTGACTATGACCATGATAAATAAAAAACTCGTTAACCGAGTTTTTTAATTGGAAATTATTACCTCTATCGTTGCAGAAGCGATATATTTAATTCTTGGATCAGCACTTTCAACATTGACTTTAACCGTATGCGTTCCGATTGTGAAATTAGTTAAATCAATATAAGCATAAACATCATCCGGATCGATATCCTCAATGACACTTTCTACCCCTTCGGCAATAACACTTATCACATTGCCAGTAGAACTAGATGCCGTTACCTTTAAACCACTAGGTATATTTATAGTTTCTACTCGAATATTAGTTAAAGTTCGTTGAGTTGCCGTATCGAATTCTAATTCAATGACCGCCGAAGAATCACTGATGTATCTTACACCTCGAGGGCGGGAAATTGTTACTGGATATTTTTTACTCTCCCCAGAGCCTTGTCCGTCTACATCGATAGAAACTTGGACGCTATCAAGCGATGCTAGCTCTTCTTGATCACCATAAACAGTTACTAGATATTCGCTTTTACCGTTGATCGTAATATTTTTAATTGCTCTAGAACTTGCTAAATCTCCATTAGTCGTAACTCTTATTGGTACTTGCTTAGAATAAGATTCCAAAATAACCTCTGCTGATAATGTTCCCGGAACCATTTCTACATTATTTAATATCTCCCCATTACTATCATAAGCAACTAAACCGACATTATCTACCGTGTATTTGCCTTCGCCAACAAAATCTTTATTACTTAAATCGATTAGAGCTTTTACTGAAGCAATCTGGGCAAGTGTATCAGCACTACCCTTAACTACAACTTCATCTTTAGAAAGTTTAACATCCTTAACACTTAATTTCTCATCTAATTGATCTTGATTTAATAAATCCCATTTAACTTCTTTAATATCACTAACTTTTTTCTTAATTGTCACCGTTACATATGAAGGATCTAATTTATAATTTATCGAATCGATAGTTTTATTATAAGTTAATTTAACTCTAACTGGTTCATCACTAACTTCATAATCACTTAAATCTAAGACTACCTCATGATCTCCCAATTGTTTAGCTAAATATAAATCACTTTTTCTTCCCGTCAATATAATATCGACAGAATCTGGAATGCCTTCAACGACATAAGCACTCTTATTATAGATTACATTAATCGGTTGATTCGCGATAATCTCCGCATTGGTTTGGACTAGAGTTATAGCTTTTGAATCAACTAAATAAAATACTAATACCGCTAAAGCTAAAGAGATATAGACTAAGACGTTAGGTCGATTTAAAATCGTTTCTAATTTATTACCTTTAGCTAACTTATTACCTATTATATATACTAATTTACTAATTGGTGTAACAATGAACCGATCGATAAATGAATAAATCTTTTTCCCTAAAGCTGTTAAAGCTTTTTTAAATTTCTTCATCATCTTCACCTTCGCTTTCATCATCAGCATTATAGAATATCTCCGTCTTTGGTTTCAATTCATCGAGTAGACATACTCTAAACTCATCGACACTTAAATTGTATTTGAGTTCGTGATCGACAGCAATACTCAATCTTCCAGTCTCCTCTGATACCACTAAAGCAATAGCATCCGTTTCTTCCGCTATTCCTAATGCTGCTCTATGTCTAGTTCCTAATCTTTTACTAATTGATTGATTCATACTCGTTTTAAAAACCGCTCCGGCACAAGTAATTCGGTCTCCCTGAATAATAACTCCCCCATCATGAAGTGGGCTATTAGGAAAGAAAATAGTTCCCAATAAAGGACTCGTTAAATCGGCATACACTTTAGTTGCCGGCTCGATATATTCTTGCAAAGACATATCTCTTTCGATAACGATTAATGCCCCAATGCGATTTTTTCTTAAATATTCTACCGCATCCATTATTTCGTAAACAACGTGTTCTCTTTCATCTACTGACAATATTTTATGTCGCCCTAATAACTGTGTTCTCCCAATTGATTCTAAAACATTACGAATTTCTGGTTGAAATAATACGATGATTGCTAGTGGTCCCCATTCGATAACATACTCTAGCAATAAACCGACCGTATTTAATTTTAAAACATCACTTAAAATCTTAATTATTAATATTAAAATAACCCCTTTAACAATCAAGACCATCTTAACATTATTTTTAATATTTTTTAATATATAATAAAACATCAACCAAACGACTGATATATCAATAATCTTTGTAATAATCGACCAAATAGAACTTAAGGTCATATTTTCACTCCCTTTTACATCGTTTATAATTATAACAAAATTTCCGGTAAAAGAAAACCCCTAAGAAAAAACCAACCCCTTTATGCTTTAAATCCTGTTGATGTTGTATCCTCTTTAATAAGTGGTTGGTCATAACTATTTTTATCTTCTCCCGTATTAATTTCCTTATTTATCTCTTTACTATCATTAGTCTTTGGTTTCTCCATATCCAAGACTTCACTTTTTGTATCCGTTACTTCGATATTATTATTTTTAAAAGCTTGGTTTAATGGTTTGTCTGCCACATTCTCTTTTAATTTTTCAATATCTAAAGTTTCTTGTGACGGTTTTTCTACTACTACCTCTTTGATATTACTACTATTCTTACCTTCCGTAAAATACCCAATCAAAGCTAGTAGAAAAATAACTGTTCCCAAAATAAACCAAATTAAATTACTAGCAAAAAAACTTAATACACTATCCATTATAAATCCCCTATTCTATTACTAAATCTTGGCCGGTAGGTTGTATTTGAATAAAAGTATTACCGTCATTTACAACAATCTCTTCCCCATTTAAATAAGTATATTTAGTTTGATTTTCTCTCTTATCCTTACTCCATTTAATTGGTATAGCTTTGCCTTCAGTAATTAAATAACCTTCGCCACTACCTAGATTATCAAAGTCTTGTCTACCCTTATCATCACCTGTTATATTACTATTATATACTTGATAAGTAATGATATTTTTAAATGTATATTGTTTACCGGTAATTGCATCTTTATGGACTTTTCCGTTAACAAACCGTTTATAAACTTTATTTTCGGCATCATATTCATAACTTGATGTTACACTACTAGAATATCTAATGCTAACATTGGTCGCATCTTTAACGCCATCTAAATTGCTATAGTCCACACTTTCTGTACTATAATCTAATAATAATGGTTTATTAGTGTCCCGATTATAATTTAACTTTTCCGCAGCTTTCTCTAACATACTCGTCGTTGTAAATCCCGTATGTTCATAAGCGACATCTAAATCCGTATCCCGATAAAAATAGATTCCTTCATAAGCTAAACCATTTACGTTATTAACCTGATATTTACTGATATCCGCTTGCGCTTGTGGACTCCATCCCCAATGGACATAAATGGCATCATTTTCTAAAGCGTAATCGATAAAATAATGTCTAGCACTCCGTACTGAACCAATTTTTTCGACATCGACATCTTTAAATAACGCCAAATATCTTGTTAATCCCCCTTCCACAATCATCTCATAAATAATATACGCATCCTGTAATCCTGCGTGATTAGCTCTTGCTGCGCTATGATTATTAATCATTACCGCAAAAGGTCTAGTTTTCGAATTAACATCGATACCACTAAAATTCGTGGTATTCCCCTGTTTAACTTCTTCCTTTTTATCCGGATCTTTATCTTCATTTAAACCTATTAAAAAATATATTCCTACGCCAATTAAAACAATAAATATTATACTAATTATCGCTACAGCATTTTTCCCAAGTTTTTTCATATATACCTACTTTCTTCTCTATTATAACATCAATTAATTAAAACTTATAGTCCCTAGCACTTTCAATTCTTAAATCTCGTTCTTTAATTGACTCTCGCTTGTCATATTTTTTCTTCCCCTTAGCTAATCCTAACGCCATTTTAGCTCGATCTTTCTTAAAATAAATCCGCAATGGTACTAAACTATACCCCTCTTGGCTTACTTTCTCTAATAATTTTTTTATCTCTCTTTTATGGAGTAACAGTTTTCTCGTTCTGCGCTCATCATGATTATATCGATTGCCTTCTTCATACTTGGCAATATACATATTTATTACATATACCTCGCCTTTTTTAATTATTGCAAAAGAATCTTTTAAATCAGCACTACCTTTCCTTATACTCTTTATCTCTGTACCTTGTAAAGCAATGCCACATTCAATTTCTCTTTCGATAAAATAATCAAAATTAGCCTTCTTATTCCTAATTTCCATTTTTTATCACCATCTCAATTATAACACAACTTAAAAAGAAGAACTACTCTCCATTCTCCTTCTTTTCGACAATCTCAAAATCGATTAAACCCGCTTCCTTATTTGCAGCCACTACTCGAATATTGACTGTATCCCCAATGCGGTAGGTCTTTTTCGTTGATTTGCCAATCATTGCCAATAAATCTTCGACGTAATTAAAGTAATCGCCTTTTAAAGTGGAAACGTGGACTAAACCCTCGATTAAATTTGGTAGCTCGACAAAGAAACCAAAGTTCGTTACGGAAGTAATAATTCCTTCGTACTCTTCCCCAATATGGCTTTCCATATATTCCGCCATCTTCATATCTAAGACATCTCTTTCCGCATTGACACTCGCTTGTTCTCTTTCCGAAGAATGACTTGCTATATCGACTAAAAGACTATCTAGAGTATTGATTGTCGTCATCGAATAATCCCCTTCGACAAGATATTTCTTTAGTAAGCGATGCACCGTTAAATCTGGAAATCTTCTGATTGGCGAAGTAAAATGCGTATAAGCTCGACTCGCTAAGCCAAAGTGACCCTTATTTTCTTTACTATATTCCGCTTTGCGCATACTCCGTAATAATAAACTCGATAATATAGCAAACTCTTTCTTATCTCTTAACTCATTCAAGATATTTTGAATTCCTTTAGGCGTTAAATCATTGACATTACTGCGTAATTTATATCCTAATATTTTCACTAAATTCACAAAGTCTTCGATTTTTTCACTTTTCGGATTTTCGTGAATTCGGTAAATAAATGGTAAATCCATATTATATATATGAGTCGCTACCGTCTCATTAGCAGCTATCATAAAGTCTTCGATTAAGGTTTCTCCGGATTCTCTTTCTCTTCTCACAATATCGATACATTTACCATTTTCATCTTGCACAGCTTTGGCTTCATCTAAGTCAAAATCCATATAACCGCGCCCAATTTTCTCTTTTCTTAAAATATCCGCTAACTCTTTCATTTTCTTTAATGTTGGTACAAATGGTTCATAACCCGGCGCCACGATATCTCTTTCGATAATGTCATTAACTTTTTTATAAGTCATCTTACATTTACTTTCGATTACACTTAAAAATATTTCGTAATCGACAACTTTCCCTTTATCATTAATATCCATTACACAAGAAAAAGCTAAACGTTTCTCATTCGGATTTAAAGAACAGATTCCATTAGATAATTGATGGGGTAACATCGGAATAACGGTATCGGCTAAGTAGGAACTAGTTCCTCTTTCGTAAGCCGCATCTCCTAAAGCTGTATCTTCTTTAACATAGTTACTAACATCCGCAATATGCACCCCTAATCGATAATTGCCATCAACCATTTCCAAACTGATTGCATCATCGATATCTTTGGTATCATCCCCATCGATAGTAAATATCTCTTTATCAGTTAAATCTCTTCTGCCAACCATTTCCTTATCACTAACACTATTAGGAATACTCTCTAATTCTTTTTCAACCTCTTCCGAAAAATCTTCATAAATTCCATACTTATAAGCGATACTTAAAATATCGATTCCAGGGTCGTCCTTATGACCAATGATTTTTATAACATCAGCAATAAAAGTCCGTCGACTTACTTGTTTTACAATCTTTACTAATACTTTATGGCCCTCGACACAATAAAAAGTACTGCTCTTAGTTAGAATTACCTCGATATCTTTCTTCGGATCATCTAATTTTAATTGAAATTGATTATCTTTTAAAACAATCTCCCCTACTAGTGTCGATAACTCTCTTTTTAAGACTTTAATAACTTTCCCTTCTCTTTTTATCTTCCCCGGAAAAGTCTCACATAAAACGATGTCATCATCTAACCCATCATTTAAATTCTCTTTAGCAATATAAATATCTTCTTCTTTATCTAAGATAACAAATCCAAACCCTTTCTTGTTAATGGATAGCTTTCCAATCTTTAAAGAAGGGCAATTTTTCAGTAATATATATTTTCCCTTTTTCGTATAAAATACTTTATACTCTGCCACTAATTCTTCCAAAGCATTAACGACATCTCGATACTCACTAGGACTTTTAAGTCCTAACATATCATTAATCTCGATGGCTTCCTTAGCTTCATGCACATTCTCTAATACCTTTAATATTCTTTCTTTCATTAAAATCACTCCTGTAAAGTACAAGTCTTCTCCATATTTGGATAAGAAACTAATACAAAGTTACTTCTTAATTCCTTAACCTCTACCCCTTCTTTAGGATTATATAATTCCTCATCGATCAGTCCCTCATCAATTAAAGTTCCAATCGTAATCTTACAACTTGCTGAATTCGGATTATTTTTACAAGCTGATTTTTGTTCACTATAAATTAATTTTTCAATATATGTACAAGCGGCACTTTCGACTTGCATTTTATAACTTTCATACTCGGTTTCTTTTTCTCTCCCTTGTATCCCTACCATATTATTAGCAATAATTAAAGCAACCATTCCTAGAAGGCCAATAACCGTTATTACTTCCACTAAAGTAAATCCTCTATTCATTATTATCACCATTCTATTATGAATTATAGCAAAAAAACCACATAAAAAAAAGGTCTTCCGACCTACTTAACATATAAAATAAATGATATTACAAAAAATGCTATACCTAATAAAATAGTCAACCTAGTAATTAATAGTTCTATTCCTCTTTCCTTTTGGTGTTGGAATAATACTTCATTTCCTCCTGTGATTATCTGACTAGCATCACTTGATTTATTACTTTGTAATAGTACTAAGACGATTAATAGAATTGATATTATTAATAATGCTGTTTCCATCTATATCTCTCCGTTTCAATAGATAATTTAACATAAATCATTTCTAAAAGCAAGATTTAATTTATGTTTGGAGCCTTCACTACTATCCAGTTCCCCACTAGCGGATTTCCTTAACCGATTACCTAAGTCATCTCTTATTTCCCGAAGTCTAGTAACTTCACTAACATAACTAACAATTTGTTTGGTTTCACTTTGAACATTTACTTGTAATAAAAACTCTAAATAACCAATAAGACTACTAGTTTGCATATGCCGACTAATTAAAAAATTCACTTTACCTACAAGGGTAATCCACCTTTCATAATCGAGTGAGTTAGTAGTATTTTCTACTTCCGCTATAGCTTCCTCGATTTCCATCTTAGAAGTTATAATTTTCACAACTACCCGACCAAATCTTCTGACATCCTCGTATTGACTTTTTTGAGTTATGTCCAAAGCTTCATCTAATCTATCTAAAGCAATTAGGATATAAACTCGTTGCATCATTATCGTCATATTATTTTGCCATCCCGGCATTTCACATAATGCAAAAGCTTCTTCGTATCTTTCTAGTTGTTTTAAGACTGCTACCCTAAGTTCAATAAAAGCTGGCTTATAAGATAAGTTAGGCTGCTCACAAATATCTAGCGCTTCCTCTAATCTCCCAAGTTCTTTTAATAAACCAACGCGCTGTACCAAAACATTAGTATTGTCGGCATAAGGACCGTTTTCACACAAATCTAAAGCTTCTTCAAATTTGTCTGCATCCCTTAACCGAGCAATCTCTTTAATAACATCATCGACACTAATCGCCTTTGACTTATGATCTTGCACTGGGGCATTACAATGAATGCCAACATCCCTTCCATAAAATGCCTTATACTGATCACTTAAAATTGCTGCGTCTTCATATCTTTCCATCGCTTTTAATACACTAATCCTTTGCGCCATAACACTTTTATTATTGGCATAAGGACTTTTTTCACACAATTCTAAAGCATCTTCTAAACTTTGATTAGCTAAACATTTTACATATTTTTGAAATTGCGCTTGCCCTCCTAAAAATGTCTTATCACCGACTACTACTTTACCCGCCTCATTTTGGTTTCTAACTTTACCCATAATTAGATTCTTAAAAAAACCAATATCAAAGAATTTACTATTTTGCTTACTTCTTTCTATTAATCTCTTCTTTACCCGTAGCATTTCTTCATTTTCTGACCAAAAAGCTTGATTTAATAATCGCTTTAACTCATAACTCATTTTATTAACTTCGTAATAAGCATATAACAAGATGGCTTTCGTTTTACTATCTAAATCCATCCTAGTTATTTCTTCTAATGTAATATCTCTATCTTTTATTCTTCCTAATATCAATTGATAATTCATAAATCCCCCTCCTCATTAAATCTTAAGATTCCCTCTTTAATGTATGTTGGGCAACTTCGCCACTATCTGGCTCCTCTCCAGCGGATTTCCTTAACCGATTAACGAAATTATCCCTTAAATCGCGAATGCGTAAAACATTATTAATATATTCACGATGACAGTAGCGCGAACCCCTAACATTTACTTGTAATAAAAAGTCTAAATACTCGACTATACTCCTAGTTGCTCCTTGCTGATCAATTAGAAGCCTCACCTTACATACCAATGAATACCAATTATTATAATCGATAAAATTATTAAAATTTTTTACTTCAGTTATAGAACTATCTATATCCATCTTAATTCGTCTAATTTTTGCTACCAAATTTTTTAAACTCTTACTTCCCCTAAACCGATATTGTTGGATTAGTGCTAAGGCCTCATCCAATCTATCTAACGCGATTAAGGTTTTAACGTGCTGGATTATAACTTGCTCATCGTCACAAAATTCTGTCATTTCACATAATGTCAAAGCTTCATTTAATTTACCATCATTCATTAACTGAACAATCTGTTCAATTAGGTCATTATAAGCATTTGTCTCAGAAGTAGCCATTTCCTGATTATTTTGCATTAAACTACTAGTACTATTAACTGTTCTACTTCCAATAATTAAATTCATAAAATATCCGACTTCAAATAATTTATTATTTTGTTTGCTTCTTTTTGCTAATTTATTTTTTAGGTCAAACATCTCTTCATCGTCTGTCCAAAATTCTTGACTCAATAATAGCTTGATATTATAACTCATTTTATTACCTTCGTAATAAGCATATAACAAGATGGCTTTCGTTTTACTATCTAAATCCATCCTAGTTATTTCTTCTAATGTAATATCTCTATCTTTTATTCTTCCTAATATTGATTGATAATTCATAAATCCCCCTCCTAATTAAGTTTGTTATAAGTATAATAAACTTCTATATACCTAAGCAAAAATTTCTAATAAGATTCAATATTTAAACTATGCTTTGAACCTTCATCGCCATCCGGCACTTCACTAGCGAGCTGTCTTAAATTTTTAGACAAGTTATCTCTTAGTCTACGAATATGGGCAATATCCCTTAAATAATTATTAAACTCTTCTCCAGTAGTTTGCACATTTACTTGTAATAAAAAGTCTAAATAACCCCCGATACAGTTAGTTACAGCACGCTGATTTATTAAAAATTCCACTTTCTCAATCAGCAAAACCCAACTATCATAAGTGATAGCATTACCTGTATCTTCTACATCAGCTATAACTCTATCAATATCTATCTTAATCCATTTAATTTTTGCAATTAAGCCGCTTAAAATTTTGACATTTTTGCTCCGATTTTTTTTCACTAATTTTAAAGCTTCATCTAATCTACCTAATGCTATTAAGACATATATACGTTGAATAAATATAGCTAAATTATCCTGAAATGGTCCATTTTCGCAAAGTTCTAAGGCTTCTTCAAATCTCTCTAACTGTTTTAAAATGGCTATTCTTTGTTTAATAATGGTTAAATTTGCAGCTAATCTAGGTTGTTCACATAAATTTAAAGCTTCCTCTAATTCTCCTGTTGCTCTTAATAAACTAATTCTTTGTAGCGAACCTTCAACACTATTAACGGTACTATTTTTAGCACTCCCCACAATTAAATTATTAAAATAGCCAATGTCAAAAAATTTACTATTTTGTTTATTTCTTTCCACCAAGCGTTTCTTTAACCAAAGCATCTCTCCATCTTCTGTCCAAAATTCTTGGTTCAATAGTTGTTTGATGTTATAACCCATTTTATTAACTTCATAATAGGCATATAACAATATGGCCTTTGTTTTACTATCTAAATCCATCCTAGTTATTTCTTCGAGATTAATATCCCTATCTTTTATTTTTCCAAGTATTAATTGATAATTCATTAGTCCCCCTCCTAATTAAATCATATTATAACTAGAAATCTTCATAATGTAAATTAAAAATTTTTTATAATACTTAAAGCTAGCAACAAACCATAAGCTAGCATAATACCTAGACATCCCAAAGTTACTTTATAGATATTTTGCCATATCTTTAAATTTCTTAATCCCTCACCCTTTTTTATTTCGTAACCACTAACATTGCCCTCGACCTTTTCATCTAATTTTTTCGTAAATTCTGCCAACTTCGAATAATCTTTTAAAGTTATCCGGTAAACCCGTTCATCAGTTAAGTTTAATAACTCTTCATAAAATTCTTGACTTATCGCATAATCATATAAACTCTTCCCCGTATAACTTGCGATATCTAAATCATATACATTATTCGCAATTTTCATTGATAACGTTTTAGCATCACTAGCAAGCCAAGAAGGAGCTATCACTTGATTTTTAGCAAGCGTCACCTCACCTGTTAAGAAAATCATCTTACTATCCCTAATCCCTTTTAACCCTGTAGTTATTTCCTTTACCTCTCTAAAGTTTTTAATCTTTTGATAATTACTTTTATCGGTCACTATTTCGACATATGATCCGGCAAAGATTAGATTATTTTCCTTGACATAATGTTCCTTAACCAAATAAACGCCAAAAACTACCAAACCTAATAATAAGAAAGCTCCCATATATTCTAAAAACCGTCGGTCCTTAACTATTTTCATCTTTAACTCCTATAATTTATAATTATAATTAAATATAATTAGATTTTTTACTTCTTGTCAATAACTTGTCAGTTATTAACTTACTTAATTAAAAAAGAATTAATTATTATTTAATTCTTCCTCAATTCTTAATAATTGATTATATTTAGCAATCCTCTCGCCTCGCGACAATGAACCTGTTTTAATGTAAGGAATACTAAGTCCGACAGCTAAATCGGCGATGAACGTATCTTCCGTCTCGCCACTTCGATGCGAAATAATCATCTTATAATTATTCTTCTTCGCCATCATAATCGTTTCGACCATCTCACTTATCGTCCCCACTTGGTTGGCTTTTAATAATATGGCATTCCCGGCTTGATGTTTAATCGCATAATCTAAATATTTTTTATTAGTAACAAAGTAATCGTCTCCCACAATCATAATGCGATTACCAACAATACTAGTAAATACTGCTAAGCTATCGAAATCATTTTCATAGAAAGGATCTTCGATACTCAATATTGGATACTTACTTATTAACATAATATAATATTTCATTAATTCATCAGCTGATATATAATTACCATCGATTAAATATGTATTGGACTCTTTATCATAGAAAGAACTAGCTGCTACATCTAACGCAATGTAGACATCTTGCCCTGGTACATAGTTACTTTCAACTATTGCTTCAATAATTAAATCCAAAGCTTCCTCATTACTCTTTAAGTTCGGTGCAAATCCGCCTTCATCGCCAACCCCTGTTGATAATCCTTTACTTTTCAACAATCTTTTCAAAGTATGGAAAATTTCTGAACCGGCTCTTAATCTTTCTTTGAAAGTCTTAACCACCGGCACAATCATAAATTCTTGAATACTCAAATTATTGTCCGCGTGCATTCCCCCATTAACGATGTTCATCATCGGTATAGGTAGTGTAACGCGTCCATTAGCAACATATTGATATATTTTCTTTTTATTAAGTAATGCTCCGGCTTTCAATGTACACAAAGAAACCGCTAAACAAGCATTAGCTCCTAACTTACTTTTATTATTCGTTCCATCTAATTTAATTAACGTACTATCGATACTAGTTTGGTCGACGTGCATACCTACTAATTGATCTTTAATTAGCGTATTAATATTATTGACGGCCTTAAGAACACCCTTACCATCGTAGCGGGCTTCATCATTATCTCTTAACTCTAAAGCTTCTCTAGTCCCTGTTGAAGCCCCGGAAGGAACACTAGCCATAACTTTAATCCCATTTTCTAAAGTCATTTCTGCTTCTACTGTGGGATTCCCTCGCGAATCTAATATTTCTCTTCCTTTTACATCGATTATTTTCACATTTACCACCTAATATTCTAGTTATAGTATACCCCAAATAGGTGGCATTATCAATTAAATCAAATAAAAAAGCATCTATCTAGACACTTATTTAAATATTTTCATTATTGCACTAATTCTTTTATAATAGAGCATTGAATACATAATGTTAAGTAAGGCGCTAGCAATAACAAATACCCCTAATACTTTAGTGGTTTCCATAACCCAAGTAAATGGATTAATAATTAAAGCAATACCTAGTAGAATACTTGCTAAACCGATGCCTAAACATAATGGCCATATTTCTTCTTTATGTTCTTTGAAGAAAAAACTATATCTTAATTTCATTAATCCTTCAGCTACTAACCAAATGCCAAAACCAATAATAAATAAATTAAAGGTATCAAAAGGATTAAAAATAATAAATAATCCTAATAATAAACCAAATATTCCTAAAAATAATTCCCACCTATAAAATCTCATTTTCGTTCCATCAGTTAAGAATTTAATAATCGCTAATAGAGAACTTAAGATAATGGTTACTCCTAAAGCTATACTAATTAAATTAATTGCTAAACTTGTTTTATAAATTAAGAAAATTCCTAGTAAAATGTATACCGTATATACTAAGATATTTCCTAGTAATATTTTCTTTAAATACTGTTTCATAATCCACCTCTATTATCATTCTAATACAATGCCTCTTCTTTGTCAAAGACATAGTTGCAATTCTTTCTAAAAAATGATAAAATACTATAATTTCATTAGAAAGGGGCGTTAATATGTATCTTAAAAAAATTGATGAACCATCCTTTACTACTTTTGCTAGTACTCATCCTCTTCGAAGTTATCACCAATCTGCTTCTTATGCCCAATATATGCAAAATAAAGGTTTTAAACATCATTACATTGCTTTAGTCGATGATAATAACCGGATATTAGCAGCTTCCCTAATTCTCTATAAAAAATTAGGTTTCTTCAGTAAATATGGTTATGCCCCTAAAGGTTTCTTAATCGATTATACTAACCAACAATTAGTTAAAACCTTTACTCAAGAATTGAAGAAATTTTACTTTGCTAGGAATTTTGCCTTTATGAAAATAAATCCCGAAATATCGATTGGGGAAATAATTCCTGAAGATAATAAAGTTATCTATAATCAAAATAGTTTAATTATCGATACCTTGCAAAATAATGGTTATCATCGTGTTGGCCCTAATTATAAATTTGAAACGCTTCAACCCCGCTTTAATGCGATTATTCCCTTAAAATACTTTAATTTTACTTTACTTAATAAACCTTTTAAGACGAAAATCCGCAAATCTACCCGTCTTGGCTTACAATTTACTAAAGTGAGTAAAGAAGAATTACCCATTATCTATGAATTTGTTAAAAATAAAAAGAATCGGACCTTCGATGATTATGTTAATTATTATAATGCCTTCTCTAAAAATATGGATTTCTTCTTAGTTAGTGTCGACTTTGAAAAGTATTTAATTTTATTGCGTGAAGAATATGAAAAGGAACTCAAAAGAAATGAACAATTAGTAGAGAAAATGCTTGCTAAAAACACTACGAATATCCTTAATCAAAAACTAAATTCCGATTATTTATTAGAGTCTTTAAAAAATGATATCATAATTGCTACTAAATCTCTTGCCCAAAATAAAACTAAATATGTTGCAGGAGCAATTACTATTAGATATCAAAATCGTGTTAGTATTATCACTAGTGGTTATGATTTAAATTATAAAAGACTTTACTCTAATCACTTTCTCCATTATGAATTATTAAAATATTATCAAAAAGATTTTGATTTCCTTGATCTAAATGGCATTACTGGTGATTTTTCTAAAGAAAATCCTTATTATGGCTTAAATAAATTTAAACTAGGAATGCACCCTAAATGCTTTGAATATATTGGCGAGTTTGATTATATCATCAATCCCGGCTTATATAAAGGATTACTCAATAATGGTTTACTACAAAAAGAATTTACTAAAAAGCAAAAAAAGTAATTCTTTTTTATTAGCAATTATTTACTATATAATTATTATAACTTTGATAGAAATCATATATCTCATTATAAAAATATTCAATCTTTCCCTTAAAATCTTTCTGTCCATACTTCGATAAAAATACCGTTAAATAAGGTTTATCTAAATCATATATTGCTAAATCATTAAAATAAACTTGATAATGTCCATATTTATGTAAAAAATTCACCTGGGTAATCAGGTTATAATTGACATCTGCCCTTAAGAATAAATCATATAATTCATCACTATAGCTATCCTCAACTTGTAAATAATTATATAAAGCTTTTAAATATATGATTCCTTCTTTAGCATTGATATTACCATAATTATCGCCGATTAAAATATTTACTGCTCCTAAATCTTTCCCAAATTTCTGAATATTTCCCTTTCCTAAATATTTCACCATCTTTTGATGGGCATTATTATCACTAAAAAGAATCATTTTAGCAACTAACTCCCTAATTGTTTCCTTATCTATGAAAGTATTTAAATCTATTTTCGTATCTCTAGCTAAAGTATAAATATATAGAGCATTAACTAATTTAATGGTACTTGCAGCATAATAGACATCTTCATCTTTAAATCCCACATAAAAATCATTAGCGATATCATAGTAAGCAAAAGACATATCTTCATCAGCAACTTTGCTAATTAAATTATCGACTAAATTATTAATATATTGTTTATCACATACCTTTTGCTCTACTTTCTTTTCACATCCGCAAAATCCTAAAATAACTATTAACAAGATTAATTTTTTCAAATTTATCACCTATGATAAATTATTAATAATTAATCCATTCGGTTACCTAGATATTTTCGGGCATCAAAAAAAGCGAACGAATTCGCTTTTTTAAATTCTCATTATTCAACGATTTCTGATACTACACCAGCACCAACAGTACGTCCACCTTCACGGATAGAGAACTTAGTACCGTTTTCAAGAGCTACTGGAGCGATAAGTTCAACAGTCATATCTACGTTATCGCCTGGCATAACCATTTCAACACCATCAGGTAATTTGATTTCCCCAGTAACGTCTGTAGTTCTGAAATAGAATTGAGGTCTGTAGTTTGAGAAGAATGGAGTATGACGTCCGCCTTCTTCTTTACTTAGAACATAAACAGATGCTTTGAATTTGTGATGTGGAGTAACACTTCCTGGTTTAGCAAGAACTTGACCACGTTCAACATCTTCACGAGCAATACCACGAAGTAATGCACCAGCATTATCCCCAGCTACTGCAGAATCTAGTGACTTTCTGAACATTTCGATTCCTGTAACAACTGTCTTTCTAGTAGGTTTAAGACCAACAATTTCAACTTCGTCATTAAGTTTTAATTCACCACGTTCTACACGTCCAGTAACAACTGTACCACGTCCAGAAATAGTAAATACGTCTTCGATACTCATTAAGAATGGTTTAGCTGTATCTCTAACTGGTACATCGATATAACTATCAACAGCAGCCATTAAATCTCTAATAGATTGAGCAGCAGCTTCATCACCCTCAATAGCTTTAAGAGCAGAACCACGGATAATAGGACATTCAGTATCGAATCCATATTCTCCTAATAATTCTCTGATTTCCATTTCTACTAAGTCAAGTAATTCTGGGTCATCAACTTGATCACATTTATTCATGTAAACAACGATTTTAGGAACACCAACTTGACGAGATAGTAAGATATGTTCTCTTGTTTGTGGCATTGGTCCATCTGCAGCTGAAACAACTAAGATAGCACCATCCATTTGGGCAGCACCAGTAATCATGTTTTTAACATAATCGGCATGTCCTGGGCAGTCAACGTGAGCATAGTGACGTGTTGCAGTCTCATACTCAACGTGAGCAGTATTAATTGTAATACCTCTTTCTCTTTCTTCTGGAGCTTTATCGATATCAGCATATGCAACAAAGTTACCAAAATATTTTGTAATAGCAGCAGTTAATGTTGTTTTACCATGGTCAACGTGTCCAATAGTACCAATATTAACGTGTGGCTTAGAACGATCGAATTTTTCTTTTGCCATAATTTTTTCCTCCTTTATATACAATATTATTTTATCTAATGCTTGAATGTTTTTCAAGTATTATTTTTAATTAACGCTGTTTTTCTTAATGATTTCTTCAGCGATTGATTTAGGAACTTCTTCATAATGATCCATTGTCATTGTAAATGTTCCTCGACCTTGAGAATTTGAACGTAATGTTGTTGCATAACCAAACATCTCAGATAGTGGTACCATTGCACTAATTTGTAGGGCATTACCTCTTGATTCTTGACCAAGTGGTTTACCACGACGACTTGTAAGGTCACCCATAACATTACCCATATATTCTTCCGGAACTACTACTTCAACCTTCATAATTGGTTCAAGTAATACTGGTTTACATTTATTTTTTGCTTCTTTTAATGCTAATGAAGCGGCAACTTTAAAGGCCATTTCTGATGAATCGACATCGTGGTATGAACCATCAAATAATGTTGCTTTAATATCAACCATTGGATATCCAGCTAAGATACCACCAGCCATCGCTTCTTGCAATCCTTTATCCGTTACTGGAATATATTCTCTTGGTACAACACCACCAACGATAGCATCGACAAACTCATAACCTTTATCAGGATTTGGTTCAAATTTTACCCAAACGTGACCATATTGTCCACGACCACCAGATTGTTTAATATACTTACCTTCACATTCACCGGCTTGGGTAATTGTTTCCCTATAAGCAACTTGTGGTTTACCAATATTGGCCTCAACATTGAATTCTCTACGCATCCGGTCAACAATGATATCTAGGTGAAGTTCACCCATACCACTAATAACTGTTTGTCCTGTTTCATGATCCGTTCTTGTTCTAAATGTAGGATCTTCTTCAGCTAACTTTTGTAATGCTAAAGCCATCTTATCTTGGTCATTCTTACTCTTAGGTTCGATAGCTAAATCGATAACTGGTTCAGGGAATTCCATACCCTTCATAATTACCGGATTCTTTTCATCGCAAAGTGTATCAGCAGTTGTTGTATTTTTTAAACCTACAGCTGCTGCAATTTCTCCGCAGTATACGGCATCGATTTCTTTTCTTTGATTAGCGTGCATTTGGAGAATCCGCCCAATTCTTTCTTTTACTCCTTTAGTAGAGTTAAGTACATAAGAACCACTCTCTAATTTCCCAGAGTATACTCTAAAGAATGATAATCTACCTACGAATGGGTCAGTCATAATTTTAAATGCTAAAGCAGTAAATGGTTCATTATCTGATGGATGACGTAATACGTCTTTACCATCTTCATCGACACATTCGATAGCTTCAACATCAAGTGGACTAGGTAAATAATCCACAACTGCATCTAGTAATGGTTTAATACCTTTATTACTTAGAGCATCAGCACATAGTACTGGGAAGAATTCTACACTTAAAGTTGCTTTTCTAATAGCTGACTTTAATAATTCTTCACTAATTTCTTGACCTTCAAGATATTTCTCCATTAACTCATCATCATAATCAGCAACTGTTTCAATTAGTAGATTACGATATTTAGTTACTAAATCTTTCATATCTTCCGGAATTTCAATCTCTGTTGCATTTTCGTGTTCAGTTCCATCGAATTCAATAGCTTTTAAAGTAACAAGATTTACAACGCCTCTAAAAGTATCTTCAGCCCCAATTGGCAATTCAATTGGTGCAGCTTTAGCTCCTAATCTACTTTCGATAGTTTTTAAACTATAGTAGAAATCAGCTCCTAATTTGGCCATTTTATTAGCACAAATCATTCTTGGAACTTTATAATCATTCGCTTGACGCCATACTGTTTCTGTTTGTGGTTCAACCCCAGCTTGGGCATCAATAAGTGCTACGGCACCATCCAATACTCTTAAACTTCTTTGAACTTCGATAGTGAAGTCTACGTGTCCCGGAGTATCAATAATATTTAAACGGTATCCTTTCCAGTGAGCAGTTGTTGCAGCACTAGTAATAGTAATACCTCTTTCTTTTTCTTGGTCCATCCAGTCCATTTGTGACTCACCATCATGAGTTTCCCCAATCTTATGAGTTATACCAGTATGGAACAAAATTCTTTCTGTAGTAGTTGTTTTACCAGCATCTATGTGCGCCATAATACCGATATTTCTTATTTTATCTAATGTAACATCTCTAGCCATTGTGTCCTCCTACTACCATCTATAATGCGCAAATGCTTTATTAGCTTCAGCCATCTTGTGAGTATCTTCTCTTTTCTTAACAGCTCCACCAATTCCCTTTGCGGCATCCATAATTTCATTTGCTAAATTTACAGCCATACCTTTACCATTTCTAAGTTTAGCATAATTAACTAACCAACGAAGTGCTAAAGCTTGACTTCTTTCATCACTAACTTCAATAGGTACTTGATAGTTAGAACCCCCAACACGACGAGATTTAACTTCTAGTGCTGGTCTTATATTTTCCAGTGCTTTATTATAAACATCGATAGCGGGTTCCCCAGTTTGTTCGGCAACTATATCGAATGCTTCATATAAAATCTTTTGCGCAGTACCTCTTTTACCATCTTTCATAATTTGATTTACTAGTTTAGTAACTACTTTCGAATTATAAATTGGATCAGGTAATACGTCTCTTTTAACTGCACGTCTCTTACGCATTTTCTTTCCTCCTTTACTCTATTTATCTATTAATTTTTAGGTTTTTTAGTACCGTATTTACTACGTCCTTGTTTACGATTATTAACGCCTTGTGTATCAAGTGCTCCACGAATAATGTGATAACGAACACCGATTAAGTCTTTAACACGTCCACCACGTACTAATACAACACTATGTTCTTGTAAGTTATGTCCTTCACCTGGAATATAAGTATCTACTTCACGTCCATTACTTAATCTAACCCGCGCATATTTTCTTAATGCTGAGTTCGGTTTTTTTGGTGTACGAGTTGCAACTCTTGTACAAACACCTCTCTTTTGTGGGCTAAATGTTTCAGTAGTCTTTCTTTCCATACTGTTATACCCGACATTTAAAACAGGGCTTTTACTCTTTCTAGTTTTTGCTTTTCTGTTTTTTCTTACTAACTGATTAATTGTTGGCATAAAATCCTCCTCTCATATAAACACACCCTGGTGTATCAAATTATCCTTTAAACAAGGTTCCACCATAGTAGAACCTAAATTTAAAATGCACAAATAATATATCATTAAACTATATGATAAGTCAAGTAAAATAATTATTGTTTTGCCATAACTGGTGGATTTTTCGCTAAGAAAGCTAATTTAAGACTTAAAGTTTCCATTTCTTGGGCATATTCACTAGCTTTTTCATAACTAATTTCTCCATTTTGAATATCTTTTAAGACATCTTTTCTCAGCAAATTAATAAGTATATCTAACGTTTTATGTCTATCAGCATAATTCACTAAACTTACAACAGATCCCGTAAAATTTAGACTATCATAAGATAAAACTTGTCTTTTTACCTTGCGTTTTCCTACGTTTTTTATAAACTTAGGATCATAAATACTTTCTTGAATTTCCCCATCATAATAAGCATAAACTTTAACTGTCTTATAATACTTTTTTTGTAAAGCATACCGTACTACCAGACTAATAAAATATTTTGCTACTGAATCATTTTTATCAAAGATTATTTCCGGTCCATTGCATAAACATTTAGGAGCAGTAGTTGAATGTGACTTAGTATATTGTTTTAAACAAACTGAGCATTTAGTTTGTGCCTCATCATTGCATTTTCCTATATAAATTTGCGAAATCCATTCATTAAATGGATCATTACTAGCAATCGTAGAAAAACTCTCACAACATTGTCTAAAATAATCAAAGACAACATCAACTTTTTCCAATATTTCTTCGGCCTTTTCTAAAGGCACCGTTTCAGGATGACGCTCTACGTTTATAGAACTTGGAGCTTCATAAACCCGTTCCTCTTGCCCATTATTAGTTGCTACCTTAACTCTTTCGCATTCATCTAAAGATATTTCAATATTACTCCCAATAATTTCTATTTCTTTATCATCATACTTAACCTTCATAAAAATCCCCCATTTATTAAAGAATTATTTATTATAATTTTAATTACTTAATTTTGTGGTTTATCAAAATGTAATTGTAATTTTGCTACTGCTGCTTCCATATTCACCGCACATTTATCAGCTTGTAGATAAGACATCGTCCCATTTTGAATTGCTCTAAAAGCTTGGGTTTCCATATATTGCATATAAATATCACTAGCTTTCCCCTTAATTTGTGAATGTAGCGTACTTAATATATCATAAACATAGCAACCATTCTCATAAGCTAAAACTTTCGATTTAGGCATTACTGAACTCATACTTCTTGTAAATTTACCATCAAAGAGCTCTTCTCTTTCCTTACAATAATAACTAAATACACTGCTAGTTTCATAATATTTTTTTCGCATCGCATAAAGTCCTACTAAACTAAGGAAATATCTACTTATAGCAGTTTCCCTATCGAAAATTATTTCTGGACCTTCACATACCACCTTACTTTTCTTAGGTTCTATATATTCCTTAAGATTTACCGAGCATTTAACCACTCCGCCCTCTTTACAAGTACCCATATATATTTGTATAAATTGTTTCTTATCGTTTCCTATTCTTTTTTCAAATACTTCACAACACCGTTTAAAATACTCAAAAGCTTCTTGAACCTTTTTCAAAATATCGTGAGCATCATTTACAGAAACAGATCCCCATTTCTGGTCAACCTTTAAGGTATTTAATTTTTGCACATCATTATAGACAAATACCCCCGGACGTCCAGCTATCTCTGGATTTTCAGGTGATGTAATATTTGCACCCTCACCAACATCTAAAACAATTTCTACCAAATTGCCATTATATTTTATATTCATTCTTCATTTCCTCCTCTTATTTTTGCGTAGAAGCATTTAGTAGTAAAGCTAATTTTGGTATTAACTCCTGTACTTTTTTTGCACAACTATCCATCGTTAAATCTTTATTGGCATAGCCATCAAAACTCATTGTATGAATAGCACCCTCTCTTATTCCCGTTATAATTGATTCATCATAGCCACCTTTAATTGCTCGAGATAGCAAATCAAATAATTCAGATAACATACCACTTGAACTTTCATAAACTAATACTTTTCTTTCGGCTCTTCGACGACCCAATCTTTCTAAAAATTTATCATCAAATATTTTTAAAGTATTTTGCGGCTCAGCATTTTCATAAAAATCGTCAGTTTTAAAATAACCTTTTTTAAGAGCAAACCGGATAATTAGAGCAATAAAATATCTTGTTACTACATCATTATTGGGCAAAATTATTTCTGGTCCTTCACAAAGATGAGTAGTAGTTATACCCTTTGGTCCCGTTTTCTGATAATCATATTTTTCTAATCTAATCTGACAAACAATATTTTTAAAATCAGCTTGTCTAAATAAATTTATTTGTAAGGTACGTCCCGGATTTTCACCTCGTTTACCCAAGGCCTGTTCAAATGCTTCACAACATTTTTTAAAATATTCAAACGCTCCATCTACTTGACTCAAAGCTTGCTCTGCTTTCATTTGTTTCCAATCAACATCGCTAAAAGCTTGCAAATTATTTAAATTATTGCAAACAATCATTTCACTCTTAGACCCATCTTCCTTGCCGACTGTTAAAGTTTCTCCTTCATCTAATTCAATTTTAGCAATTACTTCACCATTATATTTAATTTTCATAAACTTTCCTCCTAACTTTTATAACCCTTAGTTACATATTTATTACATTTAATATATGGTTCATATCTAAATGTTAACCCTTTTTTATATATTTCGACATAACCGTCACATTCGTCATCATTAACTTTTAACTCTTCTATTACCTTAGCTTCTTGTAATTCCTCTAAAGTAACTTTAACTTTTTCATTATCGCCAATCGTAGCAGCATCCCGGTATTTAGCCGCCCCATCACTTAATTTATCTTCTAGTCTTTTGTAAACTCCGGTATTATTTTTCCAAATAATGCCCGCAATCGTTAAAGCTCCGACCAACACTACTAATAATAAACCCCAAATAATTTTTAATCTTCGCATTTTTTCCATCAGCCGACATACCCTTCAGTTTTATAATTATCACATTTAATATAACCATCGATAGTAGCTATGCTATTTTCCACAAAAATTCTTGCATATCCATCACAAGGATTTCCACTTATTTGGTCTTTAATTTCTTGAACATAACCTTTATCGGCTAACTCTCCAAGATAGATATTTACTCCTCCTAAGGATTCATCAGTCATATTTTCTAGCCAATAGTTTCTCCCTGCTGTCTCCAGTTTCTTCTCTAAGTTCAAATAATATATTAAATCAATTTCTTCTTCTGGTTCTGGATTAGAGACTGATGGTTCAGATTGTCCTGGTTGTTGAACTGGTACATCATCTTCTTTATCATTTGTAAAATCTTCATCCATCCGGTTATACATTTTTAAAACTAAAAAAACTGATACTAATAAAAATAATAACAATACGGAAGATAATATCAGCATCTCACGTAAACCCCAACCATGATTATTTAATTTCATAAAAATCCCTCACCAATAATATATCACAAAAAAAGATAGTTTTCACTATCTTTTCCAAATTAACTAAGCTAATTCTACAGTAGCTCCAGCTTCTTCTAATTGTGCTTTAATTTGGTTAGCTTCATCAGCAGGAATATTTTCTTTAACATTTCCACCGTTATCAGCTAAGGCTTTAGCTTCAACAAGTCCTAAACCAGTAATTTCTTTAAGGATTTTGATAACACCAATCTTAGCGCCGCCAGCATCTTTTAAAACTACAGTTTTCGTAGAACTTCCAGCGTCTTCGACAGCTCCAGCACTAGCAGGAGCAGCAGCTACAGCTACCGCACTTGGATCTACTCCAAATTCCTCTTTCATTGCATCAACTAATTCTTTAACTTCAAGAATAGTCATTTCTTTTAAAGCACTAATAAAATCTTCCTTTGTTAATTTTGCCATTTAAATCATTCCTTTCCTATTTTTCTAATTGTTCTGCATAAAGGTTAAGTCCAATTGCTAAATCTCTAACATATTGGATCATACCACCAGCAAGCATTGTAAGTAATCCATCTCTTGAAGGAATACTTGCATATTCTTTAATAACGCTACAATCAGCAACATCGCCACTGATTATTCCAACTCTAATGCCCACTTTATCGTGTTCTTTAGCAAACTTATCAAGAGCTTTAATTGATCCCAATAAATCTTTACCAAACATAATCGCATTAGGTCCTTCTAGAAAGCCATCTAAGTTGATTTTTAATTCATCTAAAGCAATCTTTAATAAAGTATTCTTATAGATTTTAGCTTCTCCACCACATTCGTGAAGAGCAACTCTAAGTTCACTTAATTCGGCAACTGTTAATCCTTGATATGTAAATAATACAACAGCATCATTATTCTTAATATTATCGATAATCTCGGCAACAATTGCTTTCTTTGTCTCTAGATTTGCCTGACTTGCCATATTCTTCCTCCCTTTATATTTTATTAAAAAAGCTTTTCCCACGGAAAAGCTCTAGCATTTATACTAAAAGTTTTTCCTCGGTAGGATTTATCTTTGTACCTACTTTCTTCGGAGATTTGCTTCTTTAAACACCATTATTATATTAAATTATCTCTTAGTTGTCAAAAGAATTCTTATCTACTTTGATACCAGGACCCATAGTAGATGAAATTGTAATACTTTGAACATAAGCACCCTTGATTACTGAAGGTCTTGCTTTATTAATTGTATTAACAATAAATTCTAGGTTTTCAAGTAATTGTTTATTATCAAATGATACTTTACCAATTACACTATGAACATTACCATAAGTATCAGTCTTATATTCAACCATACCTTTTTTAATGTCCTCTACTGCTTTAGCAGTATTCATTGTAACTGTTCCGGTTTTAGGATTTGGCATTAAACCTTTAGGTCCTAAAACTCGGCCAATTTTACCAAGAGCAGCCATCATATCAGGTGTTGCTACGATAACATCAAAATCGAACCAATTTTCTTTTTGAATTTTATCGATCATATCAACATCGCCGACATAATCAGCACCAGCATTTTTTGCTGCTTCAGCAGCTTCACCTTTAGCAATAACTAAAACTCTCTTAGTTTTACCAGTACCATGAGGTAATACTATTGACCCACGTAATTGTTGGTCAGCTTTTTTTGTATCGACATTTAGTTTAAGAGCAACTTCTACTGTACTATCAAACTTTGTAATAGATGTCTTCTTAACTAAATCTACGGCTTCTTCTTTAGTATATAATTTATTTCTATCTACTAATTTTGAAGCTTCCACATACTTTTTACCTAATTTTCTCATTATTATACCTCCTTAATTGTGGTTATTAAGCGGATTAATTTATCAAATCTAATTTTCTTCTTCAGTTTCTTCTTTATTTTCACCGATTACTTCTACTTCAGTAGCTGTTGCACTCTTAGCTTCTTCTTCCATCTTAGCAAGTTCAGCATCACGTTTAGCTGCTTCAGCTTCTTCTTTTTCAGCTTCTTTTTGTTGTTCAGCTAACTCTGCATCGTTAACACCTTTAACTGCAACACCCATATTTCTCGCTGTACCTTCAATGATATTCATTGCGGCTTCAACATCATAAGCGTTTAAGTCAGGTAACTTAGTTTCTGCTATACTTCTAAGTTCTTCTTTCGTAATCGTTGCTACTAATTCATTAGCACCTTTTTTGCTACCTTTTTGAATTTTTGCTGCTTTCTTAATTAAGAATGCTGCAGGTGGCGTCTTTAATACGAAATCAAAACTTCTATCTTCATATAAAGAAATTTCGACTGGTACAACGTCTCCCATCTTATCTTTAGTAGCATCATTAAATCTTGTACAAAAATCTTGTAAATTAATTCCGGCAGGACCTAAAACAGTACCAACTGGTGGTGCTGGAGTAGCTTTACCAGCAGGAATTTGTAATTTAATTTTCTTTACGACTTCTTTTGCCACGAAAAACACCTCCTATAAATAGTTTAACGGGTAGTGGTTTGGGCATCCGCTTTCCCCTCCACTAACACTAATTATATAAAAAATATATAATTGCAACCAAAATAATATCACAGATTACTTTATTAATCAAGCATTTTCCTCATTCTTATATTTCTTATAATCATCCCATTGTTTTTTCATTTGCAACTTTATTTCGCCATATATATCTCTTTTATCCGAGGCAACCTTTTCCCCACCTAAAACCCAACTAACTTGGACATAGCGTTCATCAAGAAAAGTCAAATCTCCTCCCATAGATACTAATACTCCACAAGTTCCCATATAAAGAACCACACATTCATTATATTCATTAATCCCATAAATATCATGAAAAGGAGGATTTTCAATATGACCTTCCTCACCATAAAATTCCGCTTCTCTAATAAAATCTTCTAATAAGACATAATCATCGATTAACTTTTCTAAAGATACCTTAATCATTTCCCTTAATTCCGGCCGACTGATATTTACTAAATAAAATTCCCCATTCCTAATTCGTAGTTCATAGATATTATCACTATTTTCATAATCTAATCCTTTATATAATCCCGAATTATTATAACTTTCTGCTATTTCTTTATATACTTGAAAGATATCTTTTTCCATCCCATCGAGGTCCGTAAGAAAATCTTCGAACTCTTGCTCTAAAGCCGTTCTTTTTTCTTCATTCGGCGGATAAAACTTTTTCCTAAAATATATTTGTCCATTAAATGCTATATGTTCCATTATTTACCTTCTTTAATCTTACCATTTCCCGGTAAGCGCCATATCTAAAGTCTAAAGTTCTTTTCTTTAAACTCGCTATCCATTCTTGCATTTCTTCCGTTGGGGGTTTATTAGAAGCATTAATTATCCCAAATAGTAAGTTCCACTCCTCATATAATTCCGGTTTATATACCTCTAATAAATTTAAAAGCTTATGTCCCTTCTTCGTAACTAATGCCCCATTTTCTTTGGTCAATGGTCCACCATTTCTTCTTCTCGTAATATGATGATAAGTCAAAATATTCCCATTAGTAATTGGAAAGCCCATCCAATCAACTTCAACCGTATTATAAATACTTATCATTTGTTCAATTAATATTCTACTACCTGTCATAAACTACCCCCATAATTAACTATTTAAGATGCCATTTTTATTGATGGCTCTTCCGGATACTCAAAATCTACTCCTAAGCTTCTTAAATAATCTATTTCTTCGGCAATCCTATCGCGATCATAATCTATATTACTGATATCATAACTCTCATAAGTATTAGCATAATCCCTAGCAATTGTCCTACTTCTTCCAACTAGAAAGTATCTCTTTTCCCAACACCGGTTTTTCAAAAAATAATCATAATTAGTATAACTTCGTGTAATACTGCGAGAGTTATCCATATAATAACCCTTACCAGCAATTTTTACATAATTCCAAGCATGTTCCAAATTCCCTGCTCTTCTTACATCTACTTTCAATATTGGATTATTTAGTAGTAAAACACTAGCACTAGCTATGGCTACACATAAACCATATCCTTTTAATAACACACTTTCCACATATCCTAATTGCTGTAATTCCTCTTCACCTAGTTCATTACTAAAAATTCTACCATCTACTGTCTTAGTGACATTTCCATCAACATATTGTGTATATCTTTGCAAATAATTACTAACTATTAGAGTTTTTTCTAAATCACTTAAATTAGGTATTGTCGCAATTAAACTGCTAACTCTTTGGGATTCCACTAATGCCGCCTGACTTACCTTTTCACCTTCATTAGCATACCTAGCTCCTAAAATAGCACTACCGCTTTGAAATACTGAACCATATACCCAAAAATCTTTCTTACTAGGAATATTCCACATTACATAATTAAAGGGTAAAAATAATCTAATATGTTGATATTTATCATAATCGATATAAGACCGATCTCTATTTAAGCCATCATCTAATAAGTAACCTTCGATATTTAATCCTAAACTATCTAAATAATCGATAACTTCGATATCTTCCGTACTAATTTCCTTAGGTATTAAACCACTTTTAATTAACTCATTAAAATCATTAATAAATTCTACTAAAGTTGCATAATCCTTAATATATAAACGTTCAGGTATAATTCTATTTTTATTAAAAGCATATTCTAAAATACTACAATCTTTTTTGACTTTTTCCATAGAACCCACCTCATTAAAATTATTTTACCATATTTACTAAAAAAAGAAAGATTTCTCTTTCTAATTTTTATTAACTTGAAATAATTCTACTTCTACAGTCGTTTCTTGACCGAATAAATCGATTAAAACATTTAAGCGATTATTATCTTTATCAATACTATCTATTGTACCAATCATCCCTTTAAATGGTCCATCGACAATACTTACTTTATCGCCGACATTCATATCGTTATCCACGTCAATTCTACTCATACCCATATTAGCTAGAATTCTATCTATTTCTTGTGGTAATAGTGGTGTTGGTTTCGCCCCGTGTCCACTTGATCCGATAAATCCGGTTACTCCTGGAGTATTACGGACGATATACCAAGCTTCATCACTCATATCCATTTCGACTAATATATAGCCCGGAAACATCTTCTTGACCTTTTCTTTTTTAACTCCATCTTTAATTTCTACTTCCGTAGTTTCCGGAATTATAACTCTAAATATATGGTCTTGCATACCCATTGATTCAGTACGCATTTCTAATTTTTCTTTTACTTTACTCTCGTGTCCGCTATAAGTATTTACTACATACCATAGTTTTTCCATCTAAAACAACCCCTTTATATAAGATGCTAATAAATCCACACCTTGGAAAAATAAAGCTAAAACAATACAGAAAATTACTGTTGCTACCGTATACTTAACCATTTCATTAAAAGTTGGCCATTTAACTTTCTTTAATTCGGCCTTTACTCCACTAAAATAGCTCTCTTTTGGCGTTTTTTTCTTTTCTTTCTTTTTCATAAAGCCACCTCATTTTTTTCTAAAATAAAAACACCTTTTCGTGTTCTTCTATAAAATAACATATAATCCATAAAAAAACAAGTAAAATTTGCACTTTACTTGCTAACTACATATTAGTTATTTCTTTTTTTAAGAGTTTTAACACCTAATACTAACATTCCCATACTTACTAATCCGATACTAGCATACATCATTATTGCATCACCAGTAGTTGGATTATCAACAGCAGGTTCAACTACTGTATCTTCATAAGCTAAAGCATATGTAGAGAATTTATCAGTAGCAAATGTTAAATTCTTACCATCTTCTGATAAAGTAGCATTAAGTTTTTCTACTTTACCATCGTGTTCTCTTAAGATATAGTATGTTCTTGTATAACCATCTTTAACAGCCGCAACACTTGTAGGAATAGCTACAGTAAGACTTACAGGTTTAGTTAATTCGTGTAAATTGTATGTTGCTTCTCCAGCAGTAACTACAACTTCAATATCTAAGTATTCAGCAATTTTGCCATTACCAGCGACTTTTTCGAATGCAGTTTTAGAATCATCAGTAACAGTAGCTTCTGATGATTCTAATTTAACATTGACATCTAATAAATCTTTAATCTCATCATAGTTTTCTAAATTACTTAAAGATCCTTCTAGGATATCAGCAACATCTTTATCTGTAGCAGTTACAACTTTTGATTCGCTATTAGCATCTACAACAGTTTGTGGTAATCTAGAATGAACATAAACACCATTTTCGGCTTTGATATTACAGAACCAAACACTTCTTAAAGCAACGGTATCTTTGTTATCTGCAGTAATTTCTGTTACTTCTACTTCTCCAGTAGAGCCAACTTCTTCATCACCAAGTAATAGAGTAAAAGTTACATAACCTTTATCTTCTTTTACTGTATATTCCCATCTGTAAGTATAAACACCGCTTTTTGTTACTTTCGCAATAGGATTCTTATCATACCAACCAGCTGTAAGAACAAATTCGTCACCAGACTTTTGTGTCATTACAACGTGTTCTGTTAATTCCGCTTCAGCTTTAGCTTGTGCATCTAAAGAAACAGTTAACTCAAATAATTCACCATTTTCATAATTTGTTGGATCTAATTCCACATATACTTCTTCTTTGATGCCATCTTTTAATAATGCGCCTGTACTAGCTTTAGTATAAGCACCAACAATTTGACCATCAAAATCAGGTGATTGATCCTTTCCAACTAATTTGGTAACGACATCGCTAACTTCCTCCTTAGTTCCATAATATCCATCTGCTGTATTCCAGTCTTTATATTCGAACTTTGTTAAAGCTGCAACTGGATTTACTGCCATTCCTAAGCTTAATAATAAGCCCATAACACCTGTACTAATTTTTCCAACCTTTTTCATAATTATCTCCTTCCTATAATAAAATTATACCTAATCATCACCAAAAGTCAATAAGTTAAAATCTCCCCTTACTAGACTTTTAAACTAAAATAAGCTAAAATTTAAGAAGAGATGATACTAGTGAAAAAAAGAAAGAAAAAACTCAATCCTAAAATAGTCAAAGGTTTTATAATTATCTGTATGCTGATTGCTAGTGGTTTCTTATGCTATTCACTTTATAATATGTACAAATGGTATCAAGATAATAAACAAATAGTTAAATTAACTAAAGAAATTCAAGAACAAGTAACTATTACCGATGTTGATGAAAATGCCACCGAAGTCGTAACTCCCGAAAGAGAAGAACCCAAAGAAAACCCCTATTGGGATTATATTAAGATGTCTTTAATTGATGTCGATTTAGCTGAACTTAAAAACACCAACCCCGATGTTATAGGTTGGTTACAAGTTAATGGCACCAATATCAATTATCCTTTCGTCCAAACTACCGATAACGACTACTACTTAACCCACGCTTTTGATAAATCTTATAATAATGCCGGTTGGATATTCCTAGATTACCGGAATAGTATCGATGATTTAGATAAAAATACTATCATCTACGGTCACGGTAGATTAGATAAGACGATGTTTGGTTCTCTTAAAAATATCTTGGATTCTGATTGGTATAATAACTTAGATAATCACATTATTAAAGTTGTCCTTAATAATACAAGTAGTCTATGGCAAGTATTTAGTGTTTACCGTATACCTAATACTAATGACTATATTCGCACCAAATTTAATAATGATGATGACTTTACATCCTTCATTGACTTAATAACTCAAAGAAGTTTTTATAAGTTCAATACCGAAGTTCTCCCCACTGATAAAATCATCACTTTATCCACTTGTTATGATTTAAAAGAAAAAGTTGTCATGCACGCCAAATTGATTAAATATACTGCTAATTAATCATCGATTAATAATCTAATTTTGGCTTTAATTCTTTGAATAGTATTATCAATTGATTTCGTTGGTTTATCTAATAATTGGGCAATCTCGGAATAAGAATAACCTCTAATCATTAATTTATAGACTTCTTGTTCAGCTTTCGAAAGACTATCTTTAATTAGGACATTTAATTCTTTTTCTACGATGTCATCCAAAGGATCATTATGTACATCATCTTTAATTATCTCGCCCAAGGATGACCCATCAGGTCCATATTCCCCATCGATTGATATAGTCCCATTCAAGATTTTATTTTTTAATCTTCCCGCTTTATTGAGCGCTACTTGTAATCTTCTATCTACACATAAAGTAATAAAAGTCGACATTTTCGTGGATTTATCATCACGATATTTAGCAATGGCATCCGAAAAACCTAGTAATGCTTCTTGATATAAGTCACTATAATCGATTCCTAAAGCGTGACCCGCTTTTCGATACTTACTATAAACTACTTCGATTATATATTTATATTTTTCATAAAGAATATCTTTAGCATCTTCATTATTCTCACCAATTAGATACAATAATTCTTCATCTGGATACTCATCATACTTCATATGTCACCTATTTACTATCCCATATATCAAGATAGCAGCTGCTACAGAAGCATTCAAACTATTGACATGTCCCACCATTGGAATACTAATTACTTCATCGACTTCTCTTTTAACTAATCTTGATACTCCATTACCTTCACTACCAATTACTAGTAATACTTTATCCGCAAAATCACAATCTTTATAATTAACGCCATCCATATCGGCCGCATAAACAAAAAAACCCTGTTTCTTAAAATCATTAATTACATTGACTAGATTACTTGCCATCGCTACATTGACATAATTAAGTCCCCCACTACTTGTTTTCATAACTGTCCCATTGACAACAACACTCCGATCTTTCGGAATAATAATCGATTTAATCCCGGCTGCTTCACAAGTTCTTATAATCGCTCCAAAATTATGAGGATCTTCTAAATGATCTAAAACTACGACAACTCTATCATTAAACATTTCTGTATAATCGTGATATTCATATTCATTAATTTCAATAACAATTCCTTGATGATTACCACTAACCATTTTATCAATAACTTTATTATCAACACTTTCATATTTAATATGTTTATCTTGAATAAATTTAATTATCTCTTTATCATTAAAACGATTACTTAAATAAACTTTTCTAATTACTTCATAATTATTTCTTAATTCATTAAAAACATTCTTCCCAAATACTTTCATTAAATCTTAAATATCTCCTTCATTATTTCATTTAATCTCTCTATTTTTTTATCCGTATATAAATAACCTATTAGTGTTTCCAACCCCGTAGCTATGCGATAAGTAACAATATCACTACTCTTACTTTTCCCACCATGGGCATTTCTTCCCCGTTTATATATTTGTTCTTCCTCTTCCGTTAATAATTTATTATCTATTAAGTATTCTAGTATTCTTCTTTGACTCTTAGCACTTACATATTCTAAACTTTTACTTTGTAACTCATTAACTTTGACAATTCCTAAATTTACTAAATACTCTCTTACATAGACTTCATATATTGCATCACCTATATAAGCCATAGTTAATGCATTTTTCATAATTCCCACCAACACAAATATTACCATAAAATATTTAAAAAGTCCAAATAAGAAAATACTATAAAAAAAGATTATGCCAACAAATCATAATCTCTAGATATATTAACTTATTTTTCAGCAATAAAACCATATGATAAATATAATTTATTATCTTTATAAATATAAGAGTAAGCCATTGGTCTTGCCTCGCTATTACCAAGTTGGATATCGCCAATAATCCAATTGCCAATAACTTCACAATTGTCCGTAAATACAATCGGTCCCATATTACTATTAATTAATTTCCAAGAACCAATCAACTGACTCTTAGTAATCGTATATTGATTAGTTGTTTTATTGGAATTACCAGAATTTAAAGAACTAACAATACTATTTAAACTTTTATTAGAAGATTCTAGCTCACTAATTTTACTAGTTAAAGAATTATTCGTATCTTGTAATTTTTTAACTTTATCTTCTAAATCTTTTTTGTCTTTAGTTAAACTTTCTATTTTTTGGTTATTTCCTTCGACGATTACTTTCAATTCATCTAAACTAGCATTTTCGATATCGACACCATCTATTGTACTTTGTTTATCTAATTGCTGCTTTAAATTATTGATTTCTTCTTTTAAATCGGCGATATCCCCACTTTCACTCTTAGCACCACAACCCGTAATCAACATAACACTTAAAAATAATATTAAATACTTTTTCACAACACTCACCTATAATCATTATACCACAATGCTTTTTCCTTAATCAAAAAAAGGTTGCTTAGTTATTATTCTTAACTCTTTTTACAACCTCTAACGCTGCAACAGCACCTTCACTAGCAGCCGTTACAATCTGATAAACTTTCTTTAATATAGCATCACCAACGGCATAAATACCATCTTCTTTAGTTTGATAGTTATCATCTACTAAGATATAACCTTTTTCATCAGTTATTTCTAAGTCACTTAAGAAATCTCCTTGTGGTTCATAACCCACATAAGTAAATAGACATGCCACATCTAATTTTCTTTCACCATTTACTATAATGCCCTCTAATTTTTCCGTTCCAATTAATTCTGTAACATTAGAATTATAAAGAATTTCGACATTTGGTAATTTTTTTAATTCCTCCACTAATTTTTCATCTGCTCTAAATTCATCTCTTCTGTGGATAAGATAAACTTTATTCACAAGCTTTGCTATATAGATAGCTTCCTCAATTGCGGAATTTCCACCCCCAACTACCGCTACATCTTTACCTTTATATAAAGCCGCATCACAAATAGCACAATAACTAATACCTTTATTTACTAAATTAGCTTCATTTTTAAGTCCTAACTTGCGAGCTTTTCTTCCTGAAGCAATAATAACATACTTACTTTCAAATACTTCATTATCACAATGTACTTTCTTTGTTTCTCCGCCTTCAATCCAAGTTACTTTCTTGATTTTAAAAGGTATCTCTAACTTTCTAATTTGTTCAAATAATAAAGCTGCTAACTCCGGTCCCGTAGTATGTGGAAATCCCAAATAGTTATCTACCGTATTAATCCTATTGAGTAATCCTCCTGGTGCTTCGGCTTCTAGACATAAAACATTCAAGCCACTGCGTTTCGCGTATATTGCGGCCCCCGCTCCCGCTGGGCCTAATCCTACAATAATTAAATCATATACCATTAATCATCACCTAAAATCTTATTTTTTCATTATCCGGTTCATTATATCGATCTTCAAATCTTCCCTTACGACTTAAAATCATAAATGCTAATAAACCGATAACAAACATCCCAATAGAAACTATTTGTGCTACCTTAAATCCCCCTAGCATTAAACTATCCGTTCTACTAGCTTCGATGAAGAATCTTCCAACGCCATACCACATCGCATATATCGCTGTTACTTGTCCTACTTTAGTTACTTTAAGTCTTCTAATAACTAATAGAATAATAAATCCTAATAAACACCATAATGACTCATAAAAGAAAGTTGGAATATAATATTCTCCATCTATTAACATCCCATCTATCACGAATTTCGGAAGTAGCGGATTACTTTGTAAATTAGCTAGCGTCGTTACGGCTCCGTGCGCTTCCTGATTAAAGAAATTTCCCCATCTTCCTAGTGCTTGCCCTAATATTAAAGGTACTACTAAAATATCTGTAATTCGCCAAAATCGCGCATTATATTTTTTACAATATAATAAGGCCGTAACAAATCCGAATAATATACCCCCGTGAATAGCTAAGCCGCCTTCCCATACTTTGAATATACTTAACCAATTACTACTATATTTTTCTAGATTGAATATTACATAGTATGCTCTAGCGCCGATAAACCCCATAATAATCGTCCAAAAACATAAATTAAAAATAAAATCAGTAGGAATCCCAAATCTTTTCGCTTCGCGCATCGCTAACCCAATACCGAGTATTACCCCAATCATTATAAATATCGAATACCACATAACTTGAATATTCCCAATTGTAAAAGCTACACTATCCATATTGTCGCCTCCTAGTATTATTTAAAATTATATCAAAGAATTTTTAACAAGTAAACCTAACTAAAAATAATTTACAACTATTTAAATTGTTGTAGATTAAAAAGTTAAATTCTCGATATTAAGAAATAAGAGAAGTTAGTTTTGTAATAATTTATATTATAATAAAC
>CANQMM010000009.1 GCA_947624955.1 uncultured Bacilli bacterium
AGAAGGAGTTTTTCTTTTCAACTCATCGCTAAAGCTCAACTGAACCCCTAGCCTAGCTAGGGGTTTTCTTCTAACAATAAAAACGAGATATTAATCCCGTTTTTATTTAGCATCAATTGATGCTAGTATCTTTTCCCCTTTTTAAACTCTAGATAATGGAATCTAGGGCTAATGTAATCATTTCATCTAAAGAGCGTTCACGTTCCTCAGGCGAAATTACATCCTCACTAAATTTGGAATCCACGGCGGTAAAAATACAAGCTGCTTCTTTTTTAAAGGAATTGGCTACGTGACATACGGCGAAAGCTTCCATCTCTTCAACTATTGGATTAATACCTTCGGGGATACGATTCAAAATCGCATCGATATCAACGTATGGGCCAAAGACATCGGTAGTCATCGTTGTGCCAATGTGTAACTTTTTACCTTGCTTTTCGGCGGTATTCTTGATTTTTTCCACTAGATTAGCTGATGGATAAACGATACTGCCACGATAACCGTTATATTGATAAGCAAAGTTGGATTCACTATAAATTCGGTCAGATAAAATTAACTCGGGTACTTTGACATCAGGAGTTATAACTCCGCAAGTACCGATTCGAATTACTTTTTCAACTTGGTAATAATAGAACAATTCAAATAGATAAATACTAGCACTAGGCATTCCCATACCGTGGGCCATAACTGTTATTCTTTGATTATGATAATAACCAGTATAACCATACATATTTCTAACATCCGTTACTAATTTAGCATCAGTTAAAAACTTTTCCGCAATGTATTTTGCCCGTAGTGGATCTCCAGGCATAATGACTAGTGGAGCTATTTCATCTTTTTGACAATCCATATGAATGGGATATTCTTGTGGTTTCATTGACGACCTCCTCTATGATTTTATTATATATCATTTACATATATTATGTATATATTTTGCAAAAGATTTACATAGTTTTAGTGTAAACAAAAACGTATTTTTCAATACGCTATTTGGTAACCATTCTTTGGCTATCGCCGGTTTTATAGTCGATTTGGATGCCATCTTGGACATTGTAAATATAAACATTGAACTTAACGCCTGCCCCATTATCTTCGATGCTTATGGCTTCCATTTGGATACCACTTGCTACTAAGTTTTCGCCTTCAAATATGGGCGTAACTCGATATAGAACATGGTTATTAGTTTCTTTTATATAATCAGCAACTTGATCTTCAAATTCTAGCATACCGACGGTATTAGTATATCTAGTACAAGTAATTAAGTTTTGTTTATTGGCATTTTCACCAGTTAGTTGGTAACCAATTAAATGACACCGGTTATAAAGATAATTACCTTCAATTAAATCATCATAACGAACGGTATGCCAGCCGCTTGGTTTAACACTACCAATACTACCGCGTTCTTCAGTGGGCATTGTTTCTTTGCCGACTTTAGCAAAAGCTACACCGCATCTACCTAAGGAATCTAGGGGACTATAGATTTCTAATTCTTTAGTATTGTAATCTTCTTCCGTAAATTGCGGCTCATTATCGTTAATGACAACATAACTAGCCCCATTGTATTCGGGAATATCACCAATATCGTAACTTTGACCATAACTAGTTGGTAAGCCGTATTTAAAAACGTTCTTTAAATTATCTGAATAACTAATAAACAAGCTAGCGATAATTAAGACAATTAGGGAGATGATAAATTTATTATATAAGCTTTGTTTTTTCTTTCTTCTTTTGACCATTGAATCCACCTACTACTTTATATAAATATTATACTACTTTAGATATTTTTGTTATAGTTTAATTAGTATTTTCTTTACAAGAAATTGTTTGGGTAAACACTTTAACAATGAATAACTGCATTATATTCATAAAAAAATTGAGATCAGTAATTGACCCCAAAATATTGGATATTCAGCTATTTTTATATTATATAATATGTTAATTTAACATTAATCTATTTCTTATTTTTAATACTTATTTCAACTAATTTATCAATATTATTAGCAATTTTCCTATTTGTATCTAATAAATAGGCCATCCATTTTATTATACTTTCAAAAATTGGTCCCAAAAATAGCAAAATTATCCCTATTACCGTACCTACAATTGGAGGAAATGATACTATTGATGATAAAAGTATATCTAATATAATCACAACTATACCAATAACTATAAAACCAATTTTAACTGCCTTACCCCAAAATAATAGTAGTGAATTGGTCTTATTTATATCTATATTTTCACTTTCCGTTACTTTAAGATTTGAATTCGTATTTGTAAAATTTAAGGAAGCTTGATAACTTTCAAATTCTTCTTTATTATTGGTTGTTTCTTCAATTATTTGCTTCCAATTAGTATTACATTTTGGACAAATACCGTTTATTAACTCAACTTCAGTTTCGCAATTATTACAATAAAATTTATTGTTTTTCATAATTTTGTTCGTTCCCTTTCTAACTAAAATTTTAACATTTTTTCGTTAAAAAGGGAACGTTTTTTTTATAATAAATTATTATAATTTATTTTAAATTTAGAATACATAAGCACTCTATATGATAGGTATAAGGGAACATATCATAAGCTTTCATACTTTGAATTTGGTATTTCTCTTGCAATTTAAGAAGGTCTCTTTTAAGAGTTTGTGGGTCGCAAGACATATAGATTAAAGTAGATGGGTGCATCTCTAAGATCGTTTTAATTGTTAATTGGTCTAAGCCTTTTCTTGGTGGGTCGACAATTACAGTATCAATGTCTTCGGGAATTTTATTAATGATATTGGCTACTTCTCCTAAGTGATAAGAAGCATTAGCAACGTGGTTAATTTGGGCATTTTTAAGAGCATTTAAGATAGCATTAGGAATTATTTCAACTCCATATAATTGTTGGGCTTTAGGCGAGCAAGCGATTCCTATTGACCCTACACCACAATATAAATCTAAAATCTTGGAATTGTCCGGAATACTATTAGATATGTCCTTAAAGATAATCGAAGTAATATAGGGATTAATTTGAAAGAAAGAATTATAACTTATTTCGTATAAGTGATGGTTAATGATATCGATAAAGTGGTCTTCACCATAGATTACTTGATCATTTTGGACGATACCAACTATTTTATAGGTCGTTAAGTCTTCTTTAAGATTTAAATGATTATTAGAGGCGATACTAAGTAATATTTCGGCATTATAATTGCATCTTATAGTTACTTCGCCATTACCAATATTGAGTTTATTTAATAAGGGGATTACTTTATTGATAGCGGGATGAGCTAGGAAACATTCTTGGATAGGAATTAACTTGTGGGTACGACCACTATAATAACCTAGTTGATTATTTTGAACTTTTAAAGTTATTTTATTGCGATAATGTAAGGGCTCAGGAGAGGCAGCAAACTCGATATCGGGATATAAATTTTCGAAGATTTCGTTTACTTTAGTCTTTTTTAAAGCAATGGTATTTGCATAAGAGGTATGCATTAGTTCACAACCACCACATTTCGGATAATAAGGACAGAGGGGTTTAATACGAAGCGGACTTTCTTTAATAAAAGTATTTACTTCCCCTACTTGGTATTGGGATTTCTCTTCCGTAATATTTAAAGTAATTTCTTCATCGGGTAAGGTATTAGGAATAAAAGTTATTTTGTCATTAACATAAGTTATTCCCCGACCAAAATTATCTAATTTACTAATTTTATAAGACATATAATCACCGATTTAATTATAGACAATGAATTAAACTTGTGCAAGGTATTAAATTACAATAAAGAGGCAAAATAATGCTAGGTGGAGTATGTATGATAGAAAGAAAGATTAAAGAAGAATTTAATGATAGTAGCGATTTAATTGTCAAGAAGATTAAAAATATAACTATTATATATTTAGAAAGTGTTAGTAGTAGTGATAAAGTTAATGATTATATTACTTTAATGACGAGTATAGATAACGGGAAAATTAGGGATGTCTTTGACCGAATGGCAGCTCCCAATATTAAAGAAATTAAGAAATATGATGAGTGTGAATTTTATCTAACGAATGGCTTTACCTTAATAATTAAGGGAAGGAAAATTTATGCCGTTGAGACAAGGGCGGATATTCATCGGAGTGTCAATGTTCCACAAACCCAACAATCAATTAATGGTCCGAAAGATGCTTTTACCGAGAATATTCAAATAAATTTAGGATTAATTAAGCGAAGAATTAAATCTAGTCATTTAATAAATGAAGATTTTATGATTGGGCGAAAAACGAATACTAAAGTAAGTCTTTTATATTTAGATGATATTTGTGATGAAGGGTTAATCTTTAAAATTAAAAGGAAACTTTCCAAAATCGATATCGATGGACTTTTAGATTCAGCAATCTTAGCGCAGTTACTAACGGAAGAAAGTAAAACGCCTTTCCCAATGGCCATCGAGAGTGAAAGACCGGATAGAGTGGCGAATGATTTACTCGAGGGGAAGGCAGCTTTAATTGTCGATACCTCGCCTTTTGTCATCGTCTTACCTGCTTTTTTTGTCGACTTTATCAATCCCAAAAGTGATGATTACAATAAAAGTGTCAATATTAACTTTGTCAAAATTATTCGTTCAGTATCATTATTATTGACGCTTTTAGCACCTGCTTTATATGTTGCTTTAATTAATTACAATCAAGAAACTATTCCAATTAGTTTACTCATCAATTTCTCCCAACAAAGAGATGGTGTGCCTTTTCCGGCAGCTATCGAAGCTTTCATCATGCTTATAATGTGTGAGATTTTAAGAGAAAGTGATATTCGCTTCCCTTCTTCTTATGGGAGTTCAATTTCGATATTGGGGGCCTTAATTATGGGAGAAGCCGCAGTTAGTGCGGGGATTGTCAGTCCTATTATGATAATCGTCATTGCCATTACTTTTATTACTAGTTTAATATTTACGGAAATGGAAATGATTAACTCGCTACGCGTATTCCGCTTTTTATTATTAATCGCCGCGGCCTTAGCCGGGTTATTTGGGATTGTCTTAGCCGGATTTATCTTTTTGATACATCTATGTAGTGTGGAAAATTACAGTATGCCTTATACTTATCCGCTAGCACCTTTTGATAAAATTTATGCGAAAAAAACGTTATTAAAAGAGCAAACGAAGAAAAGTAAATATCGCAGTAAGTTACTAGCAAGGAAAAATCAAGTGAGGATGGGTGGCGAAGAATGAAAAAGATTTTATTGGTATTAATGTGTTTAATGATGTGCGGTTGTTATGATTATAAGGAGTTAAATCAAATATCGATTATTGGCGGAATTGGTATCGATTATGATAATGAGTATATCGTCTCTTTAGAGATTATCAATGATAAGAAAACTAGCGAGGGCGATAGTGACTCAGTAAAGACCGCAACTATCAATGGAACGGGGAAAACTTTCGTAGAGGCATTTAATAATGCGATAGCCAAAGTAGATCGAGACCCCTACTTCTATCAAATGCAAGTATTACTAATTAGCGAAAATGCCGCCGTTAAAGGTTTGAATGAAGTATTCGATTATCTATTAAGAGAAAGTAAAATTAATAATTCATTTTATACGGTCGTAACTAAGGATACAACTCCGCAGGAGGTCTTTCAAATCAACAGTCTTACGGAGCCGGTAGCATCTTCCAAAATAGTCAAGATGTTAAAAGATGGGAGTGGCGATATCAAATTCAATAAGAATGATGAGTTTGACTTACTAGTTGGGAAATATGTTAAACAAGGTATAGATATTTCCCTAGTGGCTTTAGAAATGGAAGATGGCGAGATAGCATTTAATCATATGGCGATATTTAATGGTGATAGTTTAATAACCTTTCTAAATAAAGATGATAGTATTACTTATAATTTACTGACTAATAAAAGTGAAGGGATTTATTTAACAAGTGAAGATAATGTGGTAGCGTTATTTGGTAATAAAACTAAAAAAGAATTTAAAGATGGGAAAATAGTAATTACTTTTACCGCGGATGCAACAATTACGGAAGTCCAAGATAATATCGATTTTAAAGATTTATCAGTCTATAGCAAGTTGAGTCAGGAGTTTTCTAAGACGATGCAAGAAAATATCGAAAATCTAATTGACCATAGCCGGAATTATAATGCCGATATTTTAGGACTAGGACAGCTCATTTATGCCGATAAACCAAATTCATATCAAAAAGGAATTGGGTTAAAAGTCTTAGTTGAAGTAAATGCTAGTATTAACGTTAACAAAAATGGAATTACTTTTGAGGTGATCAAATGATAACGAAAAGACAATACGTAATTACTTATTACTATTTAGTTAGAGCATTATTTTTTGGGGCAGCAACATCATATTTAATTAATACTACCGGGAATGCTTGTTATTTATCCGCAATTATTGGCATAGGATTAGGACTTGGATTTAGTTACCTACTCTACTACATCAATAAAGTTAAAGAAGAAAAGAAGATAGTCGATTATGTAGGACGAGGTTTACTAGCCAACGGGATTAAATTATTACTTTTACTAATTGGGGTGGTATTACTAAATAATGTCTTAGTGTCGATATCGACGATGGCTTATGCTTTTTACTTGGTTAGCACACCCGTAATATTTATTACGTTAGCTATCGCTATAGTTATCTATTATGCCCTTAAAAAAGGGATTAAAGGATTTTTAAGAGCAATTGAAATTCTATTTCCCCTATCAATTATTATCTTTATTTTAAAATTTTCCACGGTATTTGAAGCAATGCATCTCGATAATTTTAAACCTTGGCTCAATAGTGATTTAAAAAGTATCTTAAAAGGGAGTTTAGTCTTCTTTAGTAATACGATTACTCCCGGGATATTAATGTTAAACTTCCAAAAAAGTGATTATGAATATAAGAATAATGCATTGGGTTATCTATTAGGTAGTGGAACTATTCTCTTTGTTTTAATCCTTATTATTGGCATATTTGGAATGCCTTTAGCAAGGATGCTTAGGTATCCAGAATATATGATCCTTAAGAAGGTAAATATTTTAAATTTTATTGAGAATATCGAAAACTTTTTAACAATTGTCTTAATTATCGATAATCTCGTTGTGGGGGTTTTAGCGACATTTTTAGTCCGGGATGTAGTTAAGTCGTGGGTTAAGAAAGAAAAAATTATTAAATGGTGGGATATCATTTTCCTTTTAGGAATGTGCTTAGTAAGTGTCTATTTATTTAATAATCATTATGCAAATATCTTAAGATTATACCGGTATGAATATATCTTAATGCTCGGGTTATCATTGAGTCTAATAGGTCTTATCTTATGGCAAATAAAAAGGCTTGATCAATAAATCAGGCTTTTTAAAATGGTAAATCGACATATGGAGGAATTTGTAAAGATTTGATTTGGGTATCGATTTTAGCAAGATGTTCTTGATTGTGAGAAGCATCAAGAAGAGTTTTTAAGTCCTTATCGTAGGTTTTTGCTTCGGCAAAGTATGGCTCGCTACTATTATAAAGGGAAGTTAATAAATTAGCAGCTAATTCATCATTACCATAGAGCAGCGATAGAAGGATCCACGGAGAATTAGAATAATTAAAGTGACTATTCGGCTCTTTTAGTAATGCGTAAATAAATTGAAAGTTTTCGGGATTAATAACAGCACAAGTAACTAGGACTTCTAAAGCCAAAATGATACTGCTTAGATTTGTAAACTTAGCATAGTCTAAGAGTTCTAAAATTTGTTCTTTAAAGTATTCATCTTTTACTCTATTTAGTAATTGGATGATATAGTTATTAATAAAAGTTTGCATTTCGTTAGTTAGATTATCCACTAACTCTTGATTTTCGCCAAAAACTTTCCATAAACCTTCAGCGCAAATAGATAGAAAAGTAACATCACCATAATTGGATCCATACTTTTTAAAATAAGCTAGTTCATGGGGTCGCTCGCGAAAGCGATGAAGCTCTAAGAAGGTAAATTCTTCATTGGTAAGGCGTTTTAGCAAGCGACCACTAAATGGTAGTTTTTCAGTGATTGGTAATGGCATCTTTAACCACCTCGCCATCTAGGGAAAAACTCTTAGCGGCAGTTATTTCAACATCAATGATCTCCCCGATTAAGTCTTGAGAACCAGGGAAATTTACGAGTTTCATCGTTTCGGTATAACCAAATAATTTATCTTTTCCTTTCTCACTTGGGCCTTCAACTAAGACTTTGACGGTTTTCCCAACATATTTAGTATTAGCTATTTTCGAATAGTGATTAATTAGAGTATTTAAACGTTGCAGACGTTCTTCTTTAGTGGGTAAATCGATAGCGTCAAGCATTTTCGCTGCAGGAGTGCCTTCTCTTGGAGAGTAAATAAAGGTATATGCCCCATCAAATTGGCAAGTATTGACAACATCAAGAGTTTCTTCAAAGTCTTCGGCTGTTTCATTAGGAAATCCAACAATAATATCGGTAGTTATCGCAACATTAGGAACTTTTTCTTTAATAGTTTGATAAAGATGGAGATATTCCTCTTTAGTATATCTTCTACCCATTAGTTTAAGAATTCTCGATGACCCGGATTGGAGAGGCAAATGAATATAAGGCATGATATTAGGATATTTAGCAATCGTCTCAATCATTGCATCAGTAAAATCCCAAGGATGAGAAGTAACGAAACGAATGCGCGGAATACCGGTTTTACTTACGGCTTCTAATAGGTCCGCAAAACTCATCTCCCCTTCTAAATCTTTACCGTAGGCATTGACATTTTGACCTAGAAGAGTTACCTCTTGATAACCGGCGTCTTTAAGGTCTTCAACCTCTTTTAAAATATCTTGACTTTTCCGACTCCTTTGTTTACCGCGCGTATAAGGGACGATACAATAAGTACAAAATTTATCACAACCATACTGAATATTAACCCAAGCTTTAATTTGGGAATCGCGATTATAAGGAATATTTTCGAATACTTTGCCTTCATAAGAGTAAACATTGATGGCTTGTTCTTTTTGCTTTTCTAAAATTAATTGTGGTAACTCGTGAATATTATGGGTGCCAAATACTAAATCGACATAAGGGTGATGAGCCCGAATTTCGGAAACGACATTTTCTTCTTGGGCCATACAACCACATAAACCGATAATTAAATTAGGTTTTTCTTTTTTTAAATGTTTACAGCGTCCTAAAAAACCAAATACTTTATCGTGAGCATTCTCTCTAATGGCACAAGTATTTAAAATAACGATATCCGCTTCTTTTAAATCTTCGGTTTTAGTATATCCTAGACTAGATAGATGAGCAGCGATTTCTTCCGAGTCGTGAACATTCATCTGACAACCATAAGTCTTTAAAAAGTATTTTTGGTTAGTAAATGGGGAATTATTTTCACTATTTAAATAAACATAGTCAACAGCGGCATTAGTTCTAAGGCGCGCGGCATTTAGATTTGGTAACTGCATAGTAATCACTCCTAGTGCTCATTATATCAAAAAAGACTTCGGCTTTAAAGTCTTTTTAAAAGGGAATATCCTCTGATTCATAAGGGGGAATTTTTAATGATAGAATCTGTTCTTTGATTTGTGGGCCTTCTTTTTCCGAACTATAAGTGCGAATTAGGTAATCTAAAGTGCGATCATTATCGCTACGACTAAAATAATATTGACTAAATTCGCCAGTTAAAGAACTAGTAACGCTTTCGGCTAATTCATTATTACCATAAAGAATCGATAACAATATATATGGAGCGTTATTATTTCTTAAACGGTGAAGACGTTTATTACTAAGCAAATCATAAAGATAAGGATATTTATCGGGATATTTTATCGCCGCGGAAGTGAGGACCTCGACTGCTAAAATTAAAGAAGGTAAATTAGTAAAAGTGGAACTATTAAATAAACTTAATATTTTAAAACGAATTCCGATATCGGGAACTTTTTGAATTAAACTTGCTAAATAATTATTGATAAAACGATTGAAGACATATTCAAAATCGGAAGAACGCGAACCATTTACGACCCATTTGCCGGATTCATAAACCATTAGATTGATAGCCGACCAACGAATTTCATCAATGGCAAAGCGTAACATTTCTTCTCTTTGAGGAGTTTTTCTAAGTAATTTGAAAGCTTGAAAGTCATTTTTAGCTAAGCGGACTAAAAAGCGACCACTTAGAGGAATTCGATCGTTTATGAAATTTTCCATTACTTACTCCTCCTTAAAGCGGGATTTTGTTTTTCCCATAGGCATCTTTAATGCTTTTTATTTTAACATACGAAAAGCTATTATTCAATATCGAAAAAACCGGTCCACGGGTCTTTGCGGGTAAGTCGCTTTAAAGCTTTGGTCAGAGTTATTTCATTGGGAGATACTTTATCAAGTTCCGACCAACGAATGGGCATCGATACAGGAGCATTAGGTCTAGCGCGTAAAGAATATGGAGCAACACTAGATGCCGATTTAGTATTTCTAACCCAATCGATGAAGATCTTCCCTTTTCTTGCTTCTTTGCGAATATTGCTCGTATATTTATCCGGCCACTGAGTTTCCATAATTTGGGCAATATCTTTGGCAAAAGCCCGGAATTTAGACCAAGTTTTTAAATTGGTTAGAGGCACCACAACGTGATAACCTTTACCACCACTAGTTTTAAGATAACTCTTTAGATGTAATTTATCCAAAATGCTTTTTAAATCTCTTACTCCTTCTCTAACTTTAGCTAGAGATAAACCTTCGTCAGGGTCAAGATCAAAAACTAAAAGATTGGGATGATTTAAATTAGCAATAGTACTCCCCCAAATATGGAATTCTATTCCATTCATTTGCGCTTCATTTATTAAGCCGGTTTGGTCGCGGATATAGTAATAATCTTTCTTTTTCTCTTTAGTATTGGGAATATTTATTTTACCAAGACCGGGAGAACTTGCTTCATAGTGTTTTTTAAAAAAGGTTTCGCCATCAATACCTTCCGGACATCTAATCGTACTAATAATTCGCCCTTCAATATAGGGGAGCATGCGTTTAGCAACTTTAGCATAGTATTGAACTACTTGCATTTTTGTAATCTTAGATTCTTTGTACAGTAATTTATCGGGGTTAGTTATGGATATACCGGAGACGGTATGGGAAGATTGCTTCAGTTTAACATTACGGGTTATTTCTTCCATCGTGCGGCCGGTTTTAATACTTGTAGTAAATTCATTAATGTTTTGAAAAAGACAAATAGTATCCGGTTCTTTTTTTAAAAGCCAGTTATTTTCTTTAAATTTAATTAGAGCCCACCTACCCTTTAGTCTTTGACCATATAAGATAAATTTTAGATTATTTTTGGTAGAATTCGGTAGTGGTTGCCAGTAGCCTTCATCCCAAAGCATAACGGTGCCAGCGCCATAGGAACCTTTAGGAATTGTGCCTTCAAAATGACGATACTCTAAGGGATGATCTTCAACTTGGACTGCTAAGCGCTTATCTTGCGGATTATAGGAGGGTCCTTTAGGAACCGCCCAACTTTTTAAAGTGCCATCTAGTTCTAACCGAAAGTCATAGTGGTCTTTTCGGGCAAGATGGTGTTGGACGACAAAATGGAGTTTCTTACTACTTTTTTGAATTTTTCCTTGCGGTTCTTGAGTTTTAGTAAAGTCTCTTTTAGCTTGATATTTTTGTAATTTATTAGTCATCTTTTATCTCCTTTTTAAATGTTGCTTCACGTAAATGATTTTGCCTAGTTCTATTTAAATAGGTTACTAAACACTGATACTTAGGTGGTAGATAGGTCACGCCAACATTATGGTAATCCGAAAATGGCGAGGTTTGTCTAGGAGGAAGTTTTTTTAATTTGGTATAGAGTTTTTGTCTTTTACCGATGGTGACTTTACCTACAAAGTAAAGTTTACCATCCTTGTATTCGCCTAAATAAAGGGAAGCTACGGCATTTTGCGGTTCTTCCGATAAGCCACCAACATAAAAGACAGATTTTTGTAAGTTTTTAATCTTTAACCAATTACTACTTCTCGTAGCAACTTCATAGGGACTATCAAGACGTTTAGCAACAATTCCTTCTAAATTTAATTTGACGACTTTGCGAAAGAGCTTTTGACCATCATTAAATGTCGGACTTATTAAAAAATAGTCATTTTCAGGAAAACTATGCAATTTTTCTTGCCGTTTAATTAAAGTTAAACTAGTTAAATCCCGATTTTGATAAAGGCAGTCAAAAGCGATATAACATACCGGCTGATGGGTAGCAAAATATTGAATTTTGAGGGGATCTTTCAAGTGTTCCCGTTCTTCTAAATGAGCAAAACTCGGTTTATTTTGGACAAAAGCCACAATTTCTCCATCAAAGATGAGATGGTCTTTATGCGGTCTCGGTATCTGCTGTAATTCAGGATATAACGCGGTAATATCTTTACCGGAACGACTAAATATTTTGAATTCTTGGGGACCAAGATGAATAGTGGCTCTAATACCATCAAATTTCAGTTCATAGACGTATTCCGAAGAATTAAAAGGTGTAGGTACTTCTTTTAATAACATCGGTTTAAAGGGTTTACCAAAAATCATTTGACAGGTTCCAAACTTTTTTGTAGAGACGTCAACAAGTCTTTGACGCTAGCTTTTTTCTTAACTGTTCTTTTAGGGATGGCTTTGCCATTTATTTTATCATCGATAGCTTGCTTAATCTGATTTTGATAGTCATCTTGATAGGTTTCCGGTTTAAAATGACTAGATAATTGATTAATTAATTTGAGGGCTAAATCCATTTCTTGTTTACTGAATTTAACTTCAGTTTGAGCGTCCGGGATATGAACCTCTTCGGCAAAATAAATTGTCGACATCAAAATATTTCCGGCAAAATAACTAAGCAAACAGTAATAAAATTTACTATGTAAAGTCGTCTTGGCGATGGCTACTTTTTTAGATTTCTTTAAAGCTTCTAAGAAAAGCGAGAAAGCTTTAGATTTCTTCGGCGTAGTCAAAATATAACTTTTTTCATAGTAGAAGGGGTCAATTTCACTAGCGGGGACAAAGGCGACGATTTCTAAAGTTTCACGATAATCGATAGTCAAATTATTTAATTCTTCTTTAGTAAAGGTTACATATTCATTTTTACTATATTCATAACCTTTTAGTAAGTCCGCTTCTTTGACAATTTTCTTACAATGGGAACAATATTTTTGATAATGAATCCGATGTAAGCATTTTTTATGTAATTGATTGAAAGTGGTATCATTATTTTTAATGACGGGGTTATAAACTACGGGAATATTGACTAAACCAAAGGATATAGTCGTATTAATATTTGCCATAAAATCACCTGATATCATTATGGGTTAAAAAGGAAAAATTTATACAAAAAAAAAGATTTAAAGTTAAGCCTTTAAATCTTTAGCAAAAGCGATAACCTCGTCTTTTGTCATACCATAAGCAGTCATAAGATAAGCAATGCCATCATAACTAAAATAGAGATTACTATAGATAGTATATCGGCTTGAATTCTCATCTTCATTTTTACCGAAACTTTTTCTATCATAATAAACAGCTGTTACCCCTAAATTTTCTAATTCAATAGTTTGGTAATGGTCGTTATTAAAAGTATGTGGTGAGATATAACCAAACCACCGCTCATAAAAGTCATCTTTATAGTATTTAGTAGGAATGACGGCAAGTAAGTTAATATCGCGGCGATTGAAATGATATTCTTCATAAGAATCGTAATAATCCCAATCATGATTTTTATATAATGTTTCGTAGTTAATGGTAATACTCTCTACATAGCCATCATCATTAGGGATTAAGTGATAAACAGCCGGAGTATCTTGATATTTAAGTAACTTAACACCAAGAAAATCTTCGATTTTCCTAATTGGAATTAAAGAGTCATTAACTTTGATATCTTGGATTAGGGTATTATCAAGATTAGTCTTTTTAGCAGTGATATCGACATTAGCATTTTCCGGGATATCTGCCGAGGTTTCCTTAGCAGTCCAGGTTTTAAAGACTTCTCTTATCTCATCAGCATAAACAACAGAGATGGAGACAGTACAAATTAGGAATAAAGCAAGTATGGCATAGGAAAGACGATAGGACGTTTTTTTGGTAATTCTAACAAATAGCTTTTGTTTAACACTATCCCTTATTGGGTATTTTTCGAAACTTTGACGGTATTCATTTTTCATAACATATCCTCCTTTAAAATATGTTTTAATTTTTCTCTTGCTCTTCGCAAGCGTTGCTTAACAGCATTTTCTTTTAATTTTAGGAGTTTACCTATTTCTTGGATGCTGTAGCCTTCATAATAATATAGATGAATAATTAACCGGTCTTTTTTCGGTAATTCAAAGATGGTACTTAGTAATTCATCATTTTGGTAAGTAAAAGTAATATTTTCTTCTTCTTGGTCTTGAAATAGTCTTACCTTTTTACACCAACTAGATAATATATAAGTTTTACAATCATTGATGGTAACTTTAATTAGCCAGTTTTTAATATGAGCTTCATTCAATAATTTGGCTAAGTTTTTATGAAGTTTGATAAAAACATTTTGAACGATATCTTCAGCATCATACTGATTTTTAGTATAACTTAACGCCAAATGATAAATATTATTCTTGTATTTTTCATATATATCATCAAATTCTGGGTTCATATTTACTCCTTATTGAAAGCTTTCATTAATAATACTTATTATTGGAGGGATTGGTTACATTACCTAAATAAAAAAGAAGTTGTAAAAACCTCTCAGTTTAAATAATTTATTTTTTAGGAGTAATAACTTCTTTGCCACCCATATATGGTACTAGAACTTTAGGTATTTTGATGGAACCATCGGCTTGGTAATTGTTCTCAATTAGAGCGATGAGGGCTCTAGTACTTGCGAGGACCGTATTATTGAGGGTGTGAAGATAGTAGTTACCTTTGTCACTTTTGGCACGAATACCTAAACGGCGAGCTTGGGCATCCGTTAAGTTAGAGCAGCTGCCGACTTCAAAGTATTTTTGTTGCCGAGGACTCCACGCTTCTACATCACAAGATTTATATTTTAAATCTGCTAAATCACCACTGCAGCATTCTAGTTGGCGAACAGGAATATCGAGATTTCTAAATAATTCAACGGTGTATTGCCACATCTTTTCATACCAAGAAGCGGACTCTTCAGGTTCACAAATGACGATCATTTCTTGCTTCTCAAATTGATGAACACGGTAGATACCTCTTTCTTCGATACCGTGAGCTCCGACTTCTTTACGGAAGCACGGAGAATAAGATGTCATCGTAATTGGTAATTTAGATTTATCGATAATTTGGTCTTTAAATTTACCAATCATCGAATGTTCAGAAGTACCAATTAGGTATAAGTCCTCCCCTTCGATTTTATACATCATCGCATCCATTTCTTTGAAGGACATAACGCCGGTTACGACACTACTTCTAATCATAAATGGCGGAATGCAATAAGTAAATCCTTTATCGATCATAAAATCTCTAGCATAGGCAAGCATCGCACTAGAAAGACGAGCAATGTCCCCCATTAGGTAGTAAAAACCATTACCACTAGTTCTTCCACTTGCTTCTTTATCTAAGCCATCTAAAGCTTCTAAGATATCGGCGTGATAAGGGATTTCATAATCAGGTACTATTGGTTCACCAAATTTTTGTAATTCAACATTATGGGTATCATCTTCCCCAATTGGCACATCATCAGCAATAATATTTGGGATAACCATCATTTTTTCTTTGATTATCTTACTTAACTCTTCTTCTTTGCTAGTTAATTCGGCAATCTCTTCATTCATTTGCGATACTTTAGCTTTAATTTCATTAGCTTCAGCGGTCTTTTTCTCACGCATAAGAGCACCAACTTCGGCACTTAGCCGGTTCTTTTCAGCCCGCAATTCATCCATTTGCTTTTTAGCATCCCGATAAGCGACATCTAAATCATAGATTTCATCAACAATGGGTAATTTTTCATCTTGAAATTTCTTTTGAATATTTTCTTTAACTAATTCCTTATTTTCTCTTATTAATTTAATATCGATCATTTTAATCCTTCTTTCTTTGAAAAAACCACATACTTTGCAAGGAGCAAAAGTATGCGGTACCATCCTTTATTAACTTAATTTACTCTAACGGGTGTTCCGGTAGTGATTGGCTACATTCCAAAAGGAGATTCATTTAAGTTCATAACCTACTTGCACCTACCGCAGGCTCTCTAAATATGAGGCTTAAATTACTAATCTTTCTTCAACAATTTATGTTAGTAGTATACCACTATTAACGAGTTTTAGTCAAATAAATTTGCATTTTAAAGAATTTTGTGCTATTATATAAAGCAATTCAAAAAAGGGGTTGAATTTATGGGGGATTTTTTAGTTGCTCGTTTAGAGCAGTATGGATTTTTTAATAAAAATTTAACTAATGAGGAAAGATTACATGCTTTATATGAAGCTTGTGATGATTATTTTTTGGAAATTATAAGAGCTTACAATAATACTTATGTGCAAAAGATTGAGGTCGATTATTTAAGAATAGTTAACGATCCAGTTCACTACTTATTACGTTTGCTCGCTAATTATACAAATAATCCGTATGTCCGTAGTTGTTTAGGAATTTTAGCAAGTGAATTAAATTGCTTAATTAATTTTTTACAAGGGCAAAAGATTGCCATTCAGGAGAACGCTCGCGATAATTCTTTAGTCTCTAGAGGTAAAAAATATACAAAGTTAAATATTAAACAAGGATTAAATAGAGATTTAGAGATGGTTGCTGGCGAGTTAGTAGCGATTAGGGAAATCTTTAAAACGGAAAATTTAGGAGTAAGTCGCCGCTTTGCTCTAATTGATGATGCCAAAATCAAAGGCCAAATCGATAGTAAGAAAGAAATGGAAAGCGAACTAGCCTTTGGCTTATTAAAGCAACGAACTAATTGGGGAGTTTTAACGGGATTTAGGTCAATACTTGATGAATATGTCGATATTACGAATAGAACATTAGATGTCAATCCCCTACTCGGCGATAATGCTTTATATATTAGAAAAACTTTAGCAATTGCACCGATATACACGTGCGATGAAAGTCGAAAATTTAGAGAAGCTATGCTCCAAAGAAACTTACGCGGTAAACACTTTTATACCAATTTATTAGATGGGGAATTTGAAGATGGCCGATTTGGAACAATTATTTATGGCAATAATGGTTTATGTCAAGTCCCTTCTTGGGAAAAGCAAAAAGAAATGTTAAGGGAATTAAAAAGAGTTTTAGCCGAGGATGGCAGAATCATTTTAACAACAACCGATATGGAAGTGTTAGAAATGGTGAGTCCAGAATTAGCCAAGAAAACTAAAGAGTTTATGATTAGTAATGGTGGCGAACGCTACAAATTACCAAATAGCGAGGCGATTAAAACAAAAATCGGGGGATTTATTGAGTACCAAGATCCGGAATATTATGAAGAATTATTTACGGAAGCCGGATTAGATATCGCCCACTATTACGATTTAAAAGATACGACCGGGAATTTAATCTTTGATCATCTAGATGTAGGTAAAGCTTATATCTTGAAGAAAAGAGGATAATTCCTTTTTTAATGCTGTGATATAATATAGTGATAAGGAGGCGTCTTATGGGAAAAGAAGCGACTTTAGAAGAAATTCAAAAACGGATTATTGGGGGATTATACTTAACCGTCAAAACGATGCGATACGGGATGTATTCCTTAACTTATGAAGTCTACACTTTTGATAACGAAGGCGTTTTATTATTAAATTCTCCTAATACTGATATCTATATCTTATTAGATAAATACTTTAATACAATAACTATTGAAAAAGTGCAAATAAATAATCATTCAGAAAAAGAAAAATTCGTCGTCGATAGTTTTATCAAGTATGGGATGGAAACTATTCCTAATTTAGGTTATCCTTTTACGACATATACTCTTCAAGATATAAACCGAATGGATGATACAATAGGATTTATAAGGGATGTTCAAGGAAATTATGTAGGAATTAAAGATGGTAAATTAATAAATGTGGAACTTGATGAAAGACATTTTTTACTATTAGAATATCTTAAATTTTTAAAAAAGAAGATGGAAATCTTTTGGCAGGTTAGTATACATTTACAATTATTAGGTCTTCCCGTACCGAGTATTAAGGATTATGTAACAAAGTTAGTGGCCGGGATTAATGAAGAAATTGCAAGAAAGAGAGATGCTAGTGAACAACTAAGTATCTGGGACCTTAAACAAAGCTATGGGGAGTTTATGGATAAAGAAGAAGATGAGGGTACACTAAAAAATATAGTCAAGTTATTTAATTTAACTAATAACGGTGAAGATTTAGTAGTGGTTGCTCAGCAATTATGGAGTATTTTAAATGAAGACGCGCCAAAACCGAGTTTCAAAGAAGGCATACTCTATTGGCGTTACCCATAAAAAAAGAGTCACTCGAGATGTTCTTTAGCAAAGTGACAACCACAATAATCTTGCCGATAAAGTTGATACTTTTTAGCTAATTCGATACTGCGTAAATAACCATCGCGTTTTTTAAAATCCGCTAATAAGTATTTGACTTTTACCTCACTTTCAACCGCTAAACCGATGGCATTAACTATCTGACTATTTTTATGCGGACTGACAGTAAGCGTTGTACCAAAATAATCATAACCTAAGGAAGCCGCCGTTTGGGCGGTTTTTAATAAGCGCAGTTTAAAACAGACCGGGCAACGCGAACCGCCTTCTCTTTCGTTTTCTAGGCCTTTAGTACAAGCAAGAAAGGAAGCATTATCATAATCGCAATCCAAATAATCAATAGCATATTCTTTAAGTTCTTGGATTAGACGAATTTGTTCTTGTTTTCGATGTTCATATTCACTAAGGGGTTCGATATTTGGATTATAGTAATAGATAGTTGTTTTAAAATAAGGGGCAACGCGTTCAATTACCGCACTCGAACAAGGACCACAGCAGCTATGGAGTAATAAACGGGGTTTCGGAGAACAGTTTTTGACTTCCTCACAAATTTTTTGAAATTCTAAATCGTAGTTAGTCTTCACCTTCGGCATCTCCTTCAGTTTTAGCTAGTTCTTTATAAGTGGTAAAGATATGGGCATCAGATTCCGAATCGAGCATAATAACACCGCGTTCCGTACCATACTTTTTAACAATACTATCATAATAAGAAAGATAATCTTTAAACTTTTGCATATAGACGGTATTGATATAAACGGTGTTGCCATCGTTCATCGAGAAAACAAATCGCAACGGGTCATCGACATCGCCTTCGGGGGTGCTACCATCCGGTTGATATTCGATTTCATTAATCATATAAACAATCGTCGGATCGATTTTGGATAATTGGGTTGTAAAATCTTTCAAGATATCTTCCGGTACATAGTTAACTAGGGTTGGTAAACCATAAAATTTCGTATCATTTAAAGATGAACCATCACTTAAGATAGCGGTATTAGTTGATTGGTAATAAAATAAGGGATAATTTTCCGTAATATCGATAGTTATATGGCCTTTTAAATCCTTTTTAACCGCAACATCTTTTACTAAAGGAAGGGTTTTAAGCGATGCAATGATTTGTTTTTTATTTATTTTAAGGATTTTGGGATAATTCGTTAGATTAGCTTTTTCGATAATAGTGACATCTTTAGTGTAAGCATTGCCGTGAATAACAATATTTTTCACTCTTAAAGTAAATAGGTAATAAGTAGAATAAGCAATAGTACCAATTATTATTAAGATAATTACGAGATTGCGATAGTTAAGATGACGTTTCTTTTTGGGTTTAGGACGAGAAGGCAAAAGGTATCACTCCCATCCAATAAATTCTTGCTCAATTATTAAGTCGACACCCGTTTTCGTAAGAACGGTATCGTGAACATACTTGATTAAGTTATAGATATCTTTACTAGTAGCATTACCGGTATTGATAATAAAATTAGCGTGTTTTTCACTGACGCAAGCCCCACCTATCTTATAACCTTTTAGATTACACATTTCAATTAATCGGCCGGCGTAGTCCCCTTCCGGATTACGGAAAACACTACCAGCAGAGGGATATTCTAGGGGTTGCGTAGCTACTCTTCTTTGTTGACGGTCTTTAATAATTTCTAAAGAAGCTTCTTTATCACCAGGTGATAATTTGAAGGTAGCTGCTAAAATTAGCCAATCTTTATGACTCTTAAATATCGATGTTCGATAGCCGTAAGTTAAATCGTCATGACTTTTAGTTACGACATCCATATTTTCATCGATGATGGTGACCTCACTCACATAATCCAAAATACAACTATTGTAAGCTCCGGCATTACCATAGATACTACCACCGACAGTTCCCGGAATACCACAAGCAAATTCTAAACCTTTGAGAGAATAATCGATACTTTTTAAAGCAATTTCACTAAGCATTGCTCCGGCTTCGGCATAGGCAGTTTGGTCTTCTTCATTAAACTGGTAAGCGCGCATATTTTTAAAAGTTATATATACCCCATTAAATGGCTCATCATTTAAGACAATATTAGAACCATTACCTAAAATGATATATGGTAGATGATTTCTTTTTAAATAGTCAATTAAGTTAATTAAATCGACACTATTAGTAGGAGATATTAAATACTTAGCTATACCCCCAATATGGTAAGTATTATATTTTTTTAAATCGACATCGGTCAATAAGGGACCAAATTGTTGTAAATCTGTTATCATTTTATCAACTCCTTTATTACTTGATAGATTTTCGTACTACTATCATTCGTACGCATTTTTTCAAGATTAGCTTGCATTTGCTTAATCGTGCTCGGATTATGGAGAATTTCTTGGACTTTGTGCATTAAATTAGTGGGCGTTAAATCTTTTTCTTCAATTAGGTCGGCCGCATAGTGTTCTTTTAATTCTAGAGCATTGTAATATTGATGGTTATTAGCAACGAATGGGGACGGAATAAAGATGGCGGGTAATTTTAAAGCAATGATCTCGCTAATGGTCGATGCCCCAGCTCTAGTTATCAATAAGTCCGTATTTTTAAGAAGACCGGGTAGATTATCGAGATAAGGTAAAACTTTAACGTTGCTTGGGAATTTTAATTTAGTAAAATCCGCATAGTAATCTTTGCCGGTGATATAGAGAACTTCAAAATCTTCTGTTTGACAAGCAGTTAAAAACTCTTGCATTTTCGCATTTATCGTTGAACTTCCTAAACTACCGGAAACGATAACAATCAATTTTTTGTGAGGATTTAAACCTAAACTCTCTTTGGATATCGGAGTCATTTTTAAAGCATTCTCGGCACAAGGATTACCGGTTACCACACATTTATCGCTCGGAAAATAGTCTTTGCTGCTAGCGAAAGATAAAGCAATTTTATCACATTTTTTAGCAAGGACTCGGTTAGTTTTCCCAGGAAGGGAGTTTTGTTCATGAATAAGGGTTTTAAGATGTAACTTTTGGGCAGCTTTAATTACCGGATAAGTGACATAACCACCGACACCGATAACGATATCCGGTTTAAAGTCCCGCATAATCTTTAGACATTTCTTTTCCGCTTGGTTAATTAAAAAGAGGTTTTTAAAATCCCGAAAGATAGCTTTTTTACTGAAGCCGTAGATCTCAAGACTTTGATAGGGAATATTTCTTTTAGGAACCAAATCTTTTTCCATACGATTATGAGTGCCAATATATAAGACATCGAGATGTTTTTCTTCTTCTTTTAATTTTTTAATAATGGCTAATGCGGGATAGATATGACCACCGGTACCACCAGCAGATATTATGACTTTCATGATAAATCACCTAATATAATTATACTATATTTTAAAGGATTTTTTGCTTATTATCGGCATTTATCGTAAACTTATTGTCATTTTAATCAATAATTTCTTCAACGATGTAACGAGGTCTTCTTTTGGTCTCGTGATAAATTTTGCCAATATATTCCCCTACTATGCCGATTGATAGCATTTGTAAACCACCAATAAACCAAATAGAAATGATTAGTAAATGCGTACTATCGATAGGATTACCCATAATTTTAGTAATCAGCGTGTAGAGCATTATAACGATACTTATAAAGATGATTAAAACGCCCGTAGATAAGATTAATCTAAGCGGTTTAATACTAAATGAGGTAATACCATCAAAAGCGAAAGATAGCATTTTCTTAAGGGGATATTTACTAGTGCCAGCAAAACGCTCATTACGTTCGTAATATACGATAGAGCTATCAAAACCGATTAAAGGGACAATTCCCCGAAGGAAAAGATTGACCTCTTGAAATTCCGCTAAAGCTTGTAAAGATCTTTTACTTAGAAGACGGCAATCGGCGTGATTATAGACAATATCGACACCTAAGGATTTCATTAAACGGTAAAATCCTTGAGCCGTAAAGCGTTTAAAGAAAGTATCTTTAGTTCGACTGCTGCGAACACCATAAACGACATCTTTGCCTTTTTGGTATTCTGCGAGCATGGCATCGATGACATTAATATCATCTTGTAAATCGGCATCCATAGATATGGCAATATCGGCCTTATCTTTCGCGTACATAAGACCAGCTAGCAAGACATTTTGGTGACCCCGGTTACGGGAAAGTTTTAAACCACTAAATAGGTTATCTTCTTGATGATAGTTGGTAATTAAGTTCCAAGTCTGATCTTTGGAGCCGTCATTACAAAATAGAACGCGGCTTTTAGACGATATTTTTTGCTCCTTCATTAAGGTTGTAAATTTCTCTTTTAATCTTTTATGAGTTTCCGGTAAAACTTCTTCCTCATTATAACAAGGAATAACTAAATATAAAATTGGGCGCATAAATTAACTCTCCTTTACTTCAAATAAATATGCTTTATAGTTACTGTTTTCAAATTTAGAATCGGCCGAAGCGATAAGTTGGTAATTAGTGTATAAAAGGGGTTCAGAGGCTTGTAATTCTTCCGAGTTTTTCTTAGTATAGTATAGAATATACGAGGTCGTACGATTAGCAATGTAGGACTTAAAAGCATCTAAGTTATCGGGAAAATACTCGTAACTAATATTTTGCTTTTCAAAAAAGTAAGTGCTAGGTAATAAACCACTAGCAGTATAGATACCGCTATCTAAGTAACCGATATTGACAATGGTCGGGTTTTCTTTCGTTTTTAAGATTTCCGCAAATTGGTACTGAAAATAATCTTGCTTTTTCGTACCGATCAACTCTTTATAGTTCGCACCGCGATAAGAGATGAATAAGCAAATTAGAAAGGTCCCGGCAATAAAGAGAGTGGCGACTTTATTCGGTAAAGATACTAAGGGTTTATCTAGGAAACGGAAAAGGCCGAGATAAGTAACACTACTAAAGAAAAGAATAAATAAAAGATAATATTTATAAAATTTTAAACCGAAATAAGTACCTAAAATAGTAAAGAAAAACATTACAATAAATAGTATTTTCGCTCTTTTACTAAGAGGTAAGGTAAAGATAAGCAAAGGAAGTGCAAGAATAATGGGTAACATTAGACCATTAGATTTTAATGATTCCAAGAAACCTTTAAGCAAGCTCCAAAACTTAGCGGCAAGCGACATCTTAGCACCTTGGTAAGCTGTGATATTGGTAATAAAGTAGACGTCAATAAAGTCTTTAATACCGTGATTGATACCGAAATAGATTAATGTTATACCTAGCGGAATAAACATTCCTAGAAGAATGAGTAAAGGATAAATGATGGCTTTTTTATAATCCTTAGCAAGTAAGTAATCGATAAACAGCGCTAGCGTAAAGCCAAAATAGAAACCGAGTAAAGTATATTTAATGAGTAAGACAAGGCCGGCTAAGATGCCATTTAATAGCATTTCTTTTTTGGTTAAGGGGGAGACTTTAAAATGTTTAAAAAAATAATATAGGGTAATAAAGAAGAAAGCGATGGATAATTCTTCCGCACTACCACCGTGCGTAAAAGCGGGGCTCGTCGTAAGTAAAGCGGTAAAAAAAGGAAGAATAATGAAGGAAGAACGCGAACTAATAAATAGTTTTAAAGTTTTATAGAGGAAATATAAGCCAATACTAAAGATTAAAACTTCAATGATAAAGACCCCATAAAAAGTATCTTTGGATATTAAGTAACCAAAACCATAGATTAAATAAAGAAATGGACCTTTTTGTTCGAAGATATCCCGGTAAGGAACTAAACCATTGAATAAACTTTTACCAACTGTAAAAAAGGCATTGGCATCAACCCAGTCATTAAAGCCATAAAGAAAAGAATTTTTACTAGTTAGGGCAAGAATTAAGAAACTAGTAAGTAGACAATAGAGATATGGTAAATATTTTTTAAGTTTTTTCACGGTCTTGACCTTCTTTGCTATTTAAATTATAACATGAAGATAAAAAGAAAAAAAGAAATATTCTTTTATCTAATGTTTAAAGGTTCATCAGGTAAAAGAGATATTTCAATTTTTTCGTGAGGAAGATTATCTAATTTGCGAATTTTAACGCCACATTCAGTTAAAATTTTACGACTGACAAAGTTATTGTCAGAATCTTTATATTTATCCGATAAGTAAACCACTTCGGAAATACCGGATTGAATAATTGCTTTGGCACACTCATTGCAAGGAAATAAATCGACATAAATTCGGGCACCTTTTAAGTCATTACGACTGCCATGATAATTAAGGATGGCATTCAATTCCGCGTGACAAACATAGGCGTATTTAGATTCGGTAAAGCCCCCTTCCCGACTCCAAGGAAAATCTTCATCGGCAAAACCATTTGGGGTACCGTTATAACCAATGGATAATATCCGGTTATCTTGGTTGACGATACAAGCTCCTACTTGCGTATTCGGGTCTTTACTTCGTCCGGCGGATAATTTAGCTATACTGATAAAAAATTCATCCCAATTAATATTTCTATTTGCCATAAAATCACTCCGTAATTATCATACCACATTTATTCGGGATATTGAAGAGTTAATGATGGCTCTTGAGGGGTATACATTTGGGGTTTAAGGTTTTTTGCTTTTAACAAAACAGCTTTCACCGCGGCGAAATTATCGAGCATAGTTGGTAAGAAATTATTGGTAATATCACCATAAGGAGCAAGCGGATTACCACCCATTTTAGATAATTCAATTAAGAGAGAACCGGGAAAGTTCGTGCGCAGTAAGTCCCCTACTCCGGTATTTGTTTGAGTGGTAACTAGATGATACTGAGAAGGCTTACTATAAACAACTCCTAATTCTTGATTAATTTCATTGATGGTATTTAGATTAATTGGTGGTTGAAAATTTTCAAGGGGTAATTTATCAGGGGCGGTTTGATAGTAAATCCATCCGGCGGTACCGTGAAAAGATAAGGTGCCACAATATTCGCCACTTTGATAAAGATTGGTAAGTAAGTCAATTAATCCTTGATTTTCCGGCTCATAAGTGAATGTTTCTTTAGCAAAACAAGGAGCACCTAATGGACCTTTGGTATAGTTTAAAACATTACTAGAACGGCGGTGGCCATAGACGATTTGGTCATTTTGATAAACTTGAAGAGCACGATAATTATAAGGGGTGTTACTATTTAAATCGATACCACTACCGTTGCTTCGCCAATCGATCAAGCTACCGGCCGGAAACTCCGTCGAACTACAGATTTGACAGACACTATCGTGTAAAGCCGCATCAGTTATTTGCGATGGGAAAGCACTTTTAAAAATGCTATGGTGAGCTTTGGCCATATGGCTACCGGTTACTAAAGATAGAGCATCATCTTGCCGATAAGCTAAGTAATATTTGTGACAAAGTTTTTCTAATTTTTGAAGATACGGGCATTTAGCTACTGAAGGTGAAGACAAATTAACCGCCGGCAAATCTGGAATATAATTAGCAATGGCCGTGGTATTAATGATAAAACCTTCAGGATTTTGTAAAGGAATGAAATGCAAAGTAAAATCTGACAAATCAAAGTCTTGGAAGATCCCCTCACCTTTAATTAGGGAACGCATTAATTGCGTAGTAAAATCGACACTGATTAATTCATTACCGTGAGTGCCACCAATAATGACAAAATGATTTTTTCCTTCACCAATAGTATAGTGTTCGACGGGATAACCTAATCGCGTAATGGCTAAGGGTTCTTGACAATGTAATGGGTATTGATGCTCATTACTATCCTTAAAGAGACTGGCAATACGTTGTTGATATTTGGCATAATCGAGAATTTCATAAATCATAAAAATACTCCTTAGATAATTATACGCTTCCCCAACCCTAATATTCTTTATTAAGTTTAACAAAATACAAGCCATTTCGCAAGTTTATTTCATTAATGATTTTTAGAGATATTTAAGATAATGCCTATACTGGCCATACTAACTAGAAGACTAGAGCCACCATAACTTAGAAATGGCAAGGTGACCCCGGTAACGGGGATTAAGCCGATGACAACCATCAGATTTAATAAGGATTGGACGATTAAGCCAAAGGATAAACCGAAAGAGAGATATTTGGCAAAGGTATCTTCACAAGAAAGAGATACTTTTAAAGAGCGGTAGAAGATAATTAGGAGTAAACTAGTAACGATTAAGACACCTAAAAAGCCGAATTCTTCACTGATAATAGAAAAGATAAAGTCGGTTTGGGGTTCAGGTAAGTAGAAATGCTTTTGCCGAGAATTTAAAAAACCTTGACCTAGAAGGCCACCGGGACCGATAGCATATAGTGACTGAATTATTTGAAAACCACTACCTAGCGGGTCAGTCCAAGGATTTAAGAAAGACATTATTCTTTCTAGTCTATAGGGAGCTAGAGCTATTAAAATAACGATACCGACAAGGCCAACAAGACCTATTTTTAAGAAGAAGGATAATTTAACTCCGGAAATAAAAATAATCGATACGAGAGTTAGGACGATAACCATCGCGGTACCAAAGTCGGGTTCTAACATAATTAAGAGAAAGAAAACACCGATAATAAGTAAGATGGGAAAAATACCTTTAACAATCGACTTAATACTTTTATCATTACTAGATAAATATTTCGAGACAAAGATTATTAAGCCAATCTTGGCAAATTCACTCGGTTGAATACCTAATGAACCAATACCAAACCAACTCCGCGAACCATTGCGGATTTTACCGATTCCGGGAATTAAAACTAAGACGAGGAGCAAAAAACAACCAAAAAGAATTAAATTAGCTTTATTTTGGTAGAGATGGTAATCGATTTTAGAGAGGATGCACATAATAAATAAACTGATTAAGAAAAAGATTAGTTGAGCTTTGACAAACTTGTAAGGATCATTAAATTTATACTCCGCCCAAATATAACTAGATGAATAAATCATAATAAGACCAAAAACCGCTAAGGCGATGACGGAAAGGAGTAAGATGATGTCAAAATGTTTTTGTTTCATAAAAAAACCTCCTAGTTAATTGTATTTTTCCAAAAAAGAAAAATAACTACTAGAAGGGCGAATAGTAATTAAAGCCAAACACCATAAGTTACAGCGGCCATGGCTAGGATTAAACCAACTATCCAAAATAATTTGACGATATCTCGTTCAGCCCACCCTAATTGTTCAAAGTGGTGATGAAGAGGAGCCATTAAGAATACTTTTTTGTGAAATTTAATAATGGCAATCATTTGAATTAAAGAACTCAAGGTTTCAATGATAAATACCCCACCAACTAAAACTAAAGATAATTCGTGTTTGGTGAGAATAGCAATGGTGGCAAGTGCTGCCCCTAACGCTAAAGAACCGGTATCTCCCATAAAGATCTTGGCAGGATGCGTGTTATAAAATAAGAAACCTAATAAACTACCGACTAGGCAAAAGCAAAAGATGGCTAGTTCTTGATAACCTTCTAGCCAACCGGCATTCCAAGCAAGAAGACCATAAGCAAAGAAAGCAATGGCACTTAAGCCACCCGCTAGACCATCTAAGCCATCCGTAATATTGACGGCATTGGAAGAACCAACAAGTAAGAAAAGAATAAATAAGCCATAAATCCATCCAAGATTAAGTTCAATACCTAAACTAGTTATTTCAATTACCGGGTCATTACCATTTTTCATATAGATGTAAAAGAATACTAAAGCAATAAAGGTTTGAAATACTAATTTAGTCATCACGGATAAACCAGCATTATTTTTATATTTTAACTTGATAAAATCATCGGCAAATCCTAATAAGGCATAACCTATAAAGGTGATTAAAAGTATTATGACATTCGAACTCATTTCAATACTGCCGCGAAGCCATAAAAGAAGCATAGTTACGATAGTGGGAATGATAAATATTAAACCACCTAGAGTCGGAGTACCATCTTTAGATAAATGTCTTTCGCCAATTTTTAAACTAACTTTTTGACCAATTTTATGGCTTTTTAAGATAGGAATCAATACTAAGCCCAAGACGATGGACATAATGAAACCAATCATCATAACGAGTGCAGATTTTGCGAGAATAAGCATGCAAAAACACCTCTTTCTTTATTTTTATTATAACCTTATTTTGCCTAATTCTTGATTATTTAAGAAAATATTGACACTATTTGACGTTAATTACTTAATAGGAGTTTGATAGTACTACCTTCTTCGACATAGATATTGGCCGCCGGGGTTTGATAGATTACGGTATCGCCAACACCGGAAAATTCTACTTTAAATTGTTTAATGGCTGCTGAGGCTTCTTTTTTACTCATTCCATAGACATTAGGTAACTGATAATATTTTTTATCTAACCAAGTGTATTCCCGCGGTGTTACTTCACTAGCCGGTGGGAGATTTTTAATACTGATAATACTATTGAAGACATTTTTGGCAATAGGAGCAGAGACAGTTCCTCCATATTGAGTGATCCCTTTAGGATTATCAATGGCAACATAGACAACGTAATCCGGTTTATCAGCGGGCATAAATCCCATAAAGGAAACAATGTAATTGCCGACTAAGTAATGACCATCTTGAACTTTTTGGGCTGTTCCGGTTTTACCCCCTACTCGATAATTTTCGATATAGGCATTTTTCCCGGTACCACTATTGACAACCGTCTCTAAGGCATACCGAACTAGAGATGATGTTTCTTCACTAATTACTTGTCTTACTAACGTGCTTGATTTTTCTTCGATAACTGTTTTAGTTTCCGGTTCTAATAAACGTTTGACAATCATTGGTTGATATAATTTACCACCATTAATAGCAGCGGAGACGGCTGTAACTTGTTGGATTGGGGTGACACTTATGCCTTGCCCAAAAGCGGTAGTAGCTAGTTCAACCGGGCCGACATTATCTAGAGAAAATAGAATTCCACTACCTTCACCATTTAAATCGATACCGGTCTTTTTTCCAAAACCAAAATCATTGATATATTTAAATAGTTTTTCTTTGCCGAGTTTTTGACCGAGCATGACAAATCCCGGGTTACAAGAGTTTTGGACAACTTCTAGGATAGTTTGACTACCGTGACCGCCACTCTTCCAACATTTGATGCGCGCACCATCGACGGCGATGGAGCCCGAGTCATGGAAAGTATCTTTAAAAATATTGACTGTTTGTTCTTCAATCGAACTAGCGAGAGTGATTATTTTAAAGGTACTTCCGGGTTCATAAGTCATCCATATTGGAAGGTTACGATTAATAATCTCGGTGGTAGATTGTTGGTAATAATTAGGGTTAAAGTTCGGTCTTGAGGACATAGCTAAAACTTCCCCATTATTGGGGTCCATAACAAGAATTAGAGCTTGCTCCGGGTTATATTTACTCATAACATTATCGAGTTCTCTTTCGACAGCTAGTTGAATATCTAGATCGATGGTTAAAGCAACATCGACACCGGGAGTGGGCGCTTCATAAACTTCGGATAATTCTAGGCGATGACCTTTACCATCCGAAAAATATTTGATAGCACCATCTTTGCCGGTAAGATATTTATCATATGCTAGTTCAATCCCCGATAAGCCTTGATTATCAATACCGACATAACCTAAAGTATGAGCTAGTAAATTATCATAAGGATAATACCTTTTGGACTCTCTTAAAAGATAGACACCATCATAATTTAAATTATCTATCCGTTCGGCGACCTCATAACTTAACTGACGGCCTTCGGGATGGACACGTTCGATAGATGTCTTTTTATTAACGTGTTTATACATCGCATCGTAAGTAGTTCCGAGGATTTCCGCTAAATCTTTGGCCACTTGCTCTTTATCTTGAATTTGATTGGGAATAAGAACTAAAGATGTGGTTGTGATATTGGTAGCGAGTACCTGACCATTACGATCAGTAATCAAACCGCGATCGGCAGTAATTGGCAGGTTTCTACTCCAAAGACCTTCAGCTAATTCATTTAATTCATCATATTTAAATATTTGAATATAAAATACCCGAATAATTATGGCCATAATTAGGACGATAACAATGATAAAGGATATTTTTATTCTGACATTTTTTTCTTTAAGAAACATAGTAACCCCCTAGAATTATTGTATTTATTCTTCACGAGTTTTAGTACTTACTAGTTCGCTTGTAAAGACTAGTTGATACTTATTAGTAAGTTTTTTACAAGTAACCATCGTTAGTAGATTATTAGGAGGATCCAAAAGGGTGTGCATATATCCGGTCTTCGGGATTTCTTTAATTTCCATTAATTTATAAGTATAGATTTTATCGTAGTAGATAGTTATTTCATCACCAATAGATAATTTATCTAAATCATTAAAATAAGCATTGCTAGCCGGACCACTATGGCCGGCTAAGATGAGATTACTATGTAATTCATTGGGCATTTTAGAACCGTTGAGGATTTCAATATTTAAATTAACGTTATTTAAATCAGGATCATTGGGATAGAGAACTTTTTGAAGATTAATTTTAGGAATAGAAAGAATTAGATTATCGGGTACTACTGTTAATTCAGGTTCTTCTAGGTATTCAGTTATAATCTTTTTTTCTGTAATAGTCGTCTTCGTACTTTGATATTGCTGGTAAATGGTTAAGGCTAGAGCGATAACTATTAAGAGGATGCCAAGATATCTAATTATTTTTCTTTTTACCATAGCAGTATAAGCCTACGCCGATAAAGAGTAGATAACTACAACTTACCGCAGTATCGGGAACGGGAATGATAGTTTCTTCATCAGGGATGGGTTCTTCTTTTTCTTCAGGAGTTTCGACAATATCTGGCTGAGGAATTCCCGGTGTTGGTGGCGTCATTGGTAAGTGTTGATTATAGATGATGATTTCTTCTAAAGCTTTATTTTCAACGATTTGGAACCAATAGACTTGGTGGTTAGGTAAATAATCAGGATTTGGGGTATCTTCGATTAAATAGTAATTGCCATATGGTAAATCATTTAGGTAGATAATGCCAAAATCATCAGTAGTCATTTCATAAAGTAATTCATCTTGAGAATTATATATTTTAAATTTAGTATTATGAATCGGTTTTAAGGTTTCTTCATCGAGTTTTAAAATTTTTAAATTACCTAATATAATGGGTTCAGTACTAGTTATTTCATAGATGTGATTATTTTCAGTAATAGTTATTTCATATGTTTGGGTATCGAGAAGATATCCGGTTGGTGGAGTTATTTCTTTGATAGTATATGTTCCATATGGGAGTAAACTACTTGCTGCTTCGTTATTCTCATTAATTGTCAGGGTTTCCATTAAGTTATTTTTACTATCCCTAATTTCATATTGAGCATTAGTTAGAGGAATATCATAATCACTATGTTTGTGAATTTTTATTTGACCCTGAATTATCGGTTCAGTACTAGTTATCTCATAGATATGGTTATTTTCAGTAATAGTTACTTCATATGTTTGGGTATCAAGAAGATATCCGGTTGGTGGAGTTATTTCTTTGATAGTATATGTTCCATATGGGAGTAAACTACTTACTGCTTCGTTATTCTCATTAATTGTCAAAGTTTCCACTAAGTTATTTTTACTATCTCTAATTTCATACTGAGCATTAGTTAGGGGTAAATCATAACTACTTTGTTTGTGAATCTTGATTTTTCCTTTTAGGAGCTCATTATTTAAGGTAAATTCGAGATGATAAGTATCTTCTTTTAAAGTAAAGTAATGTTTAGTCAAATCTAAGACATAACCGTTTGGAGCAATTTCTTCTTGGAAATAGTAATCGCCAAGTTCTAAGAATTTATCAAATACAGCTTCCCCATTTTGATTGGTGACTAACTCCCCTACTTTTTGGTTATTCAACTGATAGATACCATAGTGAGCATTAGGAAGAAGAGTTTGATTATCTAAAGACTTTTTAGTAATCTTTAAAGATGGTTGGATTGTCCTATAACTATAATTATAAGTTAGATGGGTTAAATCCCCGGGATGGACTACTTTTTGGGAGCTTAAAGAATAGTATAATGTCGGTTGTTCGTGGTAATAAACTTTAGGTGATAGACTAAAAGTGGTTAACCCTTCATTAGTATTGGAAAGAGTAATATTTCCGTCATTTAATTCAACTTTATTACCGGTATTTTGCATTATTTGATAATTCTTTAACTGAGAAGCACTTTTAGTAAGTGGCGCGTTCCCTATTAGGGTAGATGGGATAACTAGTTCAGGTGGGGTTAGAATATTAGTGACTAGTTCTTCTAGTTCGGCAATTTCATCTTGATATTTAGTATCATCCCGCTCCCCATTTAGGGTTTTCGTAAAATAGATATCGCTATCAGGTGCAGATTCTTGCCAAATGAGATATTGGGTAATAATCCACCACTTTTCAGCGGTATGGTCGTGGGTGGCATCTTTATAATTGTATCCATAATAAGCTAAAGCAGCAATACGGTTCCAAGTGGCATTGCTAATATCGAGGATTTTGGGAATATCCGTGGTGTATTGGGCATATTTTGTATTAGATGAGACCACAACATAAGGTTCTAGACAATAAACGGGGGAATTATCGCTACTCCGTTTAGTAAATTGCGCAGTGGTATACTTTATCAGTTTACCATTCTTCTCAAATTTTAGATAATTACCGACGATGTAAGTATCTAAATAAATTTTTCCCTCATAGGTTTCAGCTTTTACTTGGAGAGAGGCAAGACCAAGTAAAATGATTAAAAAATATAAGATTTTTTTCATAAATAAAAATCAGTCCTTTCACTTTATATATTATAGGTAAATGGCTGATTTCCTTTTTTTTTATGTAAATTTTTGAAAAAAATGGCAATTTTATTCATTTTCAGGGTTATTTTCGACTGTACCGAGGGTTATAGTGAGAGTTGAATTAGCATCGATTAGCGTGCCTTTAGCAATACTACTTACACTCACCGTACCATAACCACTGATGGTATAAGGAAGATTTATTAGATTACAAAAAGTAATTATTTCATTTCGCGTCCAACCGACAATATCCGGCATAGTAATTTCTTCTCCTTCGGTATATAGGAAGACTTTATCACCGGCAAGGGCTTGACGGTTAAGTGGGTATTGCTTAATGATATATTTACCATTACCGATAACTATCGGAGTTAAACCCATATTTTTTAATTTTTCTTCGATATCCATTACTTCCATACTTAAGTAGCTTTCAATTTGTTTAAGAGAATTTTCATCATCAGGGTCTTCTTCAATAATTTCGATATTCTTATATTTAGCGACCTCAGCGATAAGATTGGCAATGGATGAAGCTACTTTACCAATTCCACCGTGGAACTTTTTAACCGAAACATATAGAATATAACGGGGATTATCGTAAGGGAAGACACCGGCAAAGGAATTGATATAATCATAAGTACCCGTTAGATAATGGCCATTCTCGGCAATATTTGCAGTTCCGGTTTTACCCATAACAGGGACAGTGGCAGGTTGATAACGCGAAGCATCAGTTCTACCGACATTAAGGACGGTCGCCCGCATTAACTCTTGCATTTTGGTTGTTGTTTCGTGGGAAGCCACTTTACGAATTTCCGTTCTTTCATTTTGTAAGATGACTTCCCCATTATTACCATCGACTATTTTATCGACAATATAAGGTTTAATTATCGTCCCATCGTTTACTAAAAAAGATAAAGCTTGTAAAGTTTGAACAGGTGTGGTTAAAATACCTTGCCCATAGGAGGCCGTAGCAATATCTGTACGATATTTAAGATCAATTTTCCCGGCCGATTCATTAGGTAAAGTAATACCGGTAGGAGATCCAAAACCGAGCTTTTCATAATAGTCAGTTAGTCTTTTGGCTCCTAGTTCTAAAGCTAAAGTAGTAGCAGCGACATTGGATGAATAAGTAAAACCATCATCAAAAGTAATTCTTCCCCACCCGGTACCGTTAAAGTCTTTAATCGTATAATCATCGACTTGAATATGCCCGGAATCATAGTAAGCACTACCATCATAAATTCCGGCTTCCATAGCGGCAGCAAAAGAAAATATCTTCATCGTACTACCCGGTTCATAAGGATTACTAGTTAAAGGATTTTTATATTCGGTAATATCTAAAGTATTAGGATTAAATGTTGGATAAGCGGCAGAAGCTAAAATCGCTCCGGTTTTCCCATCCATAATAGCTACGTGGGCGGCTTCAATCTCGGAGTCAGTAGTAATCTTCGTAATGGCATTCTCGGCAAATAGTTGAATTTTATTATCGATAGTTAAATAGATATTATTACCGGCTTCCGGTAAGTTTAATGTGGCTTCGGTATTAGGCATTTGATAACCATAAGCATCTTTTTGATAGATACTTATACCATCTTTACCGGTTAATTCGTCATTAAAATACGTTTCAATACCCATTCCTTCACCGGCGATTTTCCCCTCTTCATTCTGACGAGCATAACCTATGATATAAGGAGCAAAGGATTGCATATTATAAAATCTCTTAGTCGAAGCAATAAAGTCAATTCCGGGCAGTTTTAAAGCTTCAATAGCACTCTTAGTATTCTCCATTATTCCCCGACCATTGGGACCCAATTCAACCTGGTATAAACCTTCTTTATTTAATAAACTTAAAATATATTCTTCATCCATATTGAGTATTTCGGATAAAGCGTGAGCAGTCATCGATTTATCGACCACGTGTTGAGGATTTTTAGGATCAGTTGTTCTTCTTTCATCTAAGTAAGCAATGACCGTATAAGAGTTAACATTTTGGGCTAAGAGTTCGCCATTGACATCGTAGATATTCCCCCGATTAGCTTCTAGGGTTTTAGTTGTGGTATTACGATTATTAGCAAACTCTGCCAAATCGATACCATCGACAGTCGGACTTAAGACCACAACACTTAGCTTAATTAAAATCACTAAAAAAGAAAAAAGAACACAGATGATAACTAAACGATTAGCAACAATGGTCTTTTTTCTTCTCTTCATAATTAACTGACTCCTTATTTTTATTTTTGATTAACAATTACGATGTTATCATTATTATAAGTCAATCCCAATTCGTTTGCAAGTGCTTGAATTTTATCGAGACTAGTTAATTCGCTGATTTTCATATCGAGTGCTTCATTGATATTTTCTTGGTATTCGATATTATTTTTTAGTTTTTCAACCTCGATATTAGTCTCGGATACTAAGGCCTTAGAATAGACATTAACTACCGGTAATAAGATTAATAAACCAATAATAACGATAAATAACATCTTTTCAATTTTTAATGTTTGACGCTTCTTTTTCATAATTTAAATCCTTTCAATAATCCTTAATTTAGCACTTTTACTACGCGAATTTTCATCTATTTCGGTACTGCTTGGTAATATGGGTTTACGATTAACTAATTTAATAGTTGGTGTATATTCGTCGGGAATAGTTGGTAAACCTTTTACCATATCAGCTACTTCACTATATTTTTTAAATATTTGTTTAGTTATCCGATCTTCTAATGAATGGAAGGTGATAACACATAAGCGACCTTGGGGTTTTAATAAATCAATTGCATCTTTTAAGGCACTTTCTAATACTTTTAATTCACTATTCACCTCAATCCGAATGGCTTGAAAAATAGTTCTTTCGGGATGATGAAGATAAAAGTATTTAGAACCCACGGCACTTTTAATTACCTCTACTAGTTCTTGAGTAGTAGTTAAAGGTTTTTCTTTTCTTTGAGAAACTATCTTGTTGGCAATCAATTTAGATAGCTTTTCTTCCCCATAAGTATAGAAGATATTAGTTAATTCTTCTTGAGAATACGTACTGACTACGGCTTCAGCTGTCAACTTAGCATCTCTATCCATCCGCATATCTAAGGGAGCATTTTGCATAAAGGTAAATCCCCGCTCAGCATTGTCAATTTGCGGACTAGATAATCCTAAATCGAATAGAATACCGTCGACTTTTTCATCTAGATAATCTTTGAGGTTAACAAAGTTAGTATGAATTAAAGTAAAATTTGGACTAATTTCTGCTAAGACTTTTTGGGAATAGGAAATGGCTTCCGCATCTTGATCGAAGGCATATAAGTGACCGGTTGTTAGTTTTTTTAGGATTGCACTACTATGTCCGGCATAACCTAAAGTTGCATCAATATAGATGCCATCGGGCTTAATATTTAAACCATCAATAGCTTCTTTTTTTAAAACGCTATAGTGTTTCATTCGTAGTTCACATCCGTAAACAAGCTTTCAGCAATTTCATCGAGGTTATCAGCATTTTCGGTCATGAAATTATCCCAATTAGCTTTGGACCAAATTTCAATACGATCGTTGGCGCCGATTACAACACATTCTTTTTGTAAATCGGCGTAACCAACTAATGGGGAGGTAATGTTTATTCGGCCTTGACGGTCAAATTCACATTCAGTAGCACCGGAGAAGAAGGATCTTGTAAATGTTCGGGCAACTTTTTTAGTAAAAGGTAGAGTTTTAAGTTTGGCAACAATATTATTCCATTCGGTTTCGCTATACACGTATAGGCATTTTTCAATACCGCGAGCGAGAATGAACTTATCCCCAAGTTCACTACGAAACTTTGCTGGCACGATAAGGCGCCCTTTTTCATCAATATTATGATGAAATTCACCCATGAACATTTAAATCCCCCACTTTCCTCCACAATGTACCACTGTCTACCATTATAATATAGGAAATCGCATTGATTGTAAATGGTTAAAATAAAAAAAGTACTAAATTTTTAGTACTCTTGACATAAATTTACATTTATTAGAAAGCAATTAATCAATTCCCATTTTTTTACTACCCTTACTACCATTGTAAGTAGATAAGATATTGGAATCGAAACGAGTTGTCCTTTTTTGCTCGTTCTTATAGTCTTTAATTGCGGTGGTGATCATTTCATCTAAAAGCATTGTATAAGTTTTACCGACCGGTTTAAAGAAGAAGAACGCAAGACATCCGGGAATCGTATTCGGTTCATTTAAATAAACTTTTTTATTCTTTTTATCTACTAAATAATCGAAACGCGTTACCCCACTTAAGTTTAATAACTTAAAGGCTTGAATACTAGTCTCTTTAATTTCCGTTTCGAGAGCTTTAGATAATTTAGCTGGAATATGGAAGCCATTGGTGGAAACTTTGCCGCTAGTTTTGGCAGGCGTTTTGACTTTGTTTTTCGTCCCATCCCCAAGATATTTATCTTCAAAAGTAAGGAAATCATTGCTCGTAGCTACTTCCCCTAGTTCACCGACTGTTTGTAATTCGTGATTACCTAAAACGGCGCAATCGATTTCTTGGAGATCTTGGATGACTTCTTCGACAACAATCTTCGCATCATAAGTGATAGCTTCTTCGATCGAGTCTTTTAATTCTTGTTCATTTTTAGCTACGGTGATACCAATACTACTTCCTAACCGAGCAGGTTTAACAATTACCGGATAGTGTAGTTTTTCAATTTCTTTAATAATCCGTTTTTCATCGGTTTGGTACTCATTATCGTAGAACCAAACATATTTAGGAACATTAATGCCCGCAGCTGCTAGCAATTGTTTTTGCACTACTTTATCTTGACCAATGGCTGCTCCTAACATCGAAGGTCCGGCATAAGGGATGCCTACTAGTTCAAGATAACCGGCTAGGGACCCATCTTCGACACCTTTACCGTGAACGATAGGGATAGCAACATCGATGGTATCAACTACGCCTTTAAATAAGCCACTCACTTTTTGTAAAACAAATTCATTGTTCTTTTTAATTAAACAAACTTCTTTAGCAATGGAACTAATCATATCGAGATTTTTAAAACTCTCCATATCTTTTAGTAATGGCGATGTGTACCACGTACCTTCTTTCGTTATATAGATAGGAACTGCTTCATATTTTTCCTTATCTAGAAAACTCATCGCTTGGACAGCTGTAATAATGCTTACTTCGTGTTCAACACTATTACCGCCAAAAATTATACCTACTTTTATTTTCATCTTATCACTCCT
>CANQMM010000010.1 GCA_947624955.1 uncultured Bacilli bacterium
CTTTGTTTTAAACCTGAAATAAGTCTAGTAAATTAAACAAATTTTTATAAACCTGCATTTACTCTAAAAATTTGCGTCATCCACAATATACCATAAATCCTCGCGTAATTTATCTTTTTTATAGACCCCGTAAATAATTACCTCGATCTTTTTATTCTTAAACCAATCTAATAATTTATCGGTTACCACATCATTAAGTAAACAGATAAAATCATAATCGCTATAAGAATCTTCACTATTTAAAACATAATTTAAAACTCCTACTTTAAACTTACGCGTATACTTACTTAACTCTTTAATTACTTTTCGGTAAAAACTCATTACATAAATATTCCTTTTACTTTTATTGAGCATTTTTACTAATTTACTTAAATTCATTTGCCCATCCTTAATCTCAATTAAGAGTATTTTATCAGTTTTTATTCTTAGTAATTCTCTTAATCTCGGCAAGTTTAGATGGCGATAATCAGTAATTTTAATAATCTTACCTTCACTAATGGGATTATGATTAATCACCAAAATTCCATCTTTACTTTCCCGAATATCACACTCGATACCAATATATTTATCATCCGCAAAAGCTTCCTTAAATGCTTTAATACTATTTTCTTTAATTCCTTTAACTACTTTTCCTCGATGGGCAATCAACATAAAAAATCACCTAATAAATAATATTAGATGATTATCTTTAATATTTTATTTTTATAGCATCATTATTCTTGATAGAGGTAATTTCGTTATTCGCGCAATCAAAGACTTATCTAGATTTTCTTTGAGCATGGCTTTAGCAATTTCTTCTTGTTGAGTTAGCAATCCTTTTTTAAAGCCGATGGTTTCTCCTTTAGCTTCCCCTTCTTTTAGCCATTCTTTTTTATGGCGTCTAGCATAGTTCTTGGCTTTTTCTTGGGCTTCGATATCGAGGTACTCCCGTGTCTTCAACAATTGCGCTTCTATCAGTTGCCTTTCGTCATAAGTTTCTTCGGTTACTACCGGATATAAGCCATTTACTAGTTCTACCGTCTTTTTCTTTGTTTCCATATCTTCAAATACATCTCCTATCCATTCATTTAATTCTTCTTTATTTTCCGCTACTAACATCTTGCAAAATCTTTTTAATCTAGTTCCACATTCAGTATACTGCATATTTTTAACTTTGGCAAGGTCTATAATTATTATCCGTAAGCCATTATTGAGTTTCTTCCCATTACTAATACTAGCATACTCCTCGATATAACTCTTACGATTAAAGTTATCGACAACAAAGTTATACTGAATAGTATCTTTAATCTGATTATTTCCCGGTGTATACTGTCCTCTTATATATTCGGAGACATACACTAAATTCCTCCGCAATATTTGCGTAGATAAATTTCTATTAAACTCGATATTTATCTTCATCCCATCATAATCACAGACAAAATCTAATTGCCATTTTGCACTATAATTACTTACTACGGGTTCCCGCGATAAGACTTTGACTTTACCTCTAACTTTTTTTAAATCTTCATTCAATAACAATGCTATTACCTCTTCGACGATATCAATATTTCTTGGATCATTTAATATTCTCACTATTAAATAATCGCGCCATAATGGTGTTATTGTTGTCATTTTTCTTACCTCTAGTCTTGAACAATTTTAATATTGAATAATTCTCCATCGACATCGGCGGTAATATCTACCTTCGTGGCAAAATCCGGATTATTATTATTTGTCAACAATTTAGCTTTCCCTTTAATATCTTTAAGATCTCTTTGAAATAAAATGGCAATTAATTCTTCCAATAAATCAATATTTTTCGGATCATTAAAAATTGTATTAAATACTACCGGCCGATACAATGGTGTAATTTTTTTGGGCATCGTTGAACCTCCTTTCTTTAAGAGAGAAAAAATGCTCCCTCTACTTATATGTTCTCGGTCGAAGGGGCATTTTCCTTTAAAAAAGTCCAAATTTTTTTTAAAAACCCAAAAAATTGACACTTTCGTGTCAAATTTTTATCTTTCTTTACTAATTATTTACTCTTCGATATTCACAAATCTAATACTATGAATTACCGGCTTTTCCACCGGGGTATCAGCGGTTCCTTGAACAATTTCGGCTTGTGCTATCTTATCTACTACATCCATTCCGGCGATGACTTTCCCGAAAGCCGCGTAAGAACCATCCAATGACGCACACTTACTAGTAGTTAAACAAATAAAGAACTGACTAGAAGCGGAATTCATATCATCTGACCTTGCCATTGATAAAACTCCTCGCGTATGTTTTAACGGATTATCATAACCATTTCTTCTAAATTCGCCCTCGATAGTTTCTTCACTACCACCGCTACCATTACCTTTGGGATCGCCACCTTGGATAACAAAACCTTTAGCTATCCGGTGAAAAGTTAAGCCATCATAGAACTTTTCCTTTACTAATTTTTGAAAGTTAGCTACCGTTTTCGGTGCCGCTTCCGCATCTAGTTGCGCAATGATTACTCCCCCATCTTCCATCGTAATCTTGATGTAATTACTGACCTCTTCTTGCTGTTTATAAGTTACATCATCGACCGTAACCTCCTCTTGTTCAACCTCTTTTTTCGCACAAGAACTAGTTAAAAATAATAACCCAATTACCAATATTCCTAATATTTTCTTCATTTTCTCTTCCTCTTATATCTATCTAAATATTTTTTTGTCTTTTCATCTACTCTATATGACTCTTTAATTTTACTAATAGTTTTATTGATTGTAAAGTCATTTAGGGAACTTTCCTGTAAATATTTTTCTAATTTTTCCGGATAACGGATATACATTTCACTTAATAACCAAGCTATTCCCATATTAGAATAATAGGTATCTATCTTTATATCATCGATTGCTTGAAGGATTTCCTCTAGATACTCTTCTTCAATATAAAAATTTAAACAAATGACTATTCCACACCGGGTGCTAAACTCTTTATTCGTCGCTATTAAATCCTTAGCTAGTTTAAAACAACTACCCTTATTTACTTTAGGTAATTCTATACTATTAGCAAAAATATCACATATTTCCCAATTATCTAATTTAGGTAATAAAACCCGTAAATATTTTTTAAATAAGGCTTCATCCCTAATTTTAGCCAATACCAAAAAAGCGAGCATTATTTCCTCGAAATACCTCTCTCCCACTTTATCTAGATATTGAACGTTCCATTTGGTATATGCCTCTTTAGCCATTTTCCTTAACTCTGGAACTCTTACGCCGATGATTGGGGATTTCGTCATCGTTAATTTTTCCGTAAATGCCTTATAATTTAAATCTTGCTTCTTCAATAGATTATTTAGCCATTCTTGATATTCTAAATCACTCATTTGCTTCACCATTTTCATTGTATTACATTTGTCAAAAATTGGCTAGTTGCAAATATTTTTGGATTTGCTATAATTATATCAAACAAAAGTTCTAGAGGTGATAAAAATGGATCGGCATATTCTCTGTATTGACTTAAAAAGTTTCTTTGCTTCCTGTGAATGTATTGAACGTGGTCTTGACCCCTTCCAAGTTCCCTTAGTAGTTGCTAATCCCAAGCAAGGTAATGGCGCTATGACTCTCGCTATCACTCCCTACTTAAAAAGTCAGGGCATCAAATCGCGTACTAGACTTTATGAAATTCCTAAAAATATTTTCTACCAAATCGTTCCTCCCCGTATGAACTTATATGTTCGCAAAAGTACCGAAGTTATGAACATCTTTTTAGATTTTGTCGCTAGTGAAGATATGCATATTTACTCGATTGACGAAGCTTTTCTCGATGTTACTAACTATTTAAAAATGTATAAACTGACCGATTATGAACTTGCTAAAAAAATCTTAAAAACTATTCGTGCAAAGACCGGCTTAAGTGCTACTTGTGGCATCGGCCCCAATCTCTTGCTAGCTAAAGTGGCGATGGATACGGAAGCCAAAAAATATGCAGATGGCATCGTCAAATGGACTTATGAAGATATTCCAACTAAATTGTGGACCATAACTCCCCTTTCTAAAATGTGGGGCATTGGTCCCCGGATGGAAAAAAATCTCAATAAATTAGGTATTAATACCATCGGCGATTTAGCTCATTACGATATGTTAAAACTGAAAAATAAATTTGGAATTATGGGTGAAGAATTATGGCGCCACGCTAATGGACTTGATGAAAGCAAAATTAGTGATTGGAAAGAAAGACCCAAAGATCAATCCTACAGCCACGGTCAAGTGCTTTTCAAAGATTATAATGGCGATAATATTAAACTGATTATTCAAGAGATGGTCGATGTTTTAACTATTCGCCTGCGTAAAAATCATAAAGTTGGCAGTTTAGTTGGTTTAAGTATCGGTTATTCTAAAAACGTGGGCGGTGGCTTCTACCATCATGTGCTTCTCGATAATCCCACTGATGATAGTGCCCTAATCTACCAAAACTGTCTTCTCATCTTCGACCGTTACTATGCGGATTTACCCATTCGTAAAGTAACTATTGTTATTGGTAAATTAACTGATAAAAGTGCTTTGCAATTAAATCTTTTTGAAGAATATGACTCGATAAATTTGAAAGATAACTATAATTCTACTATCGACGAAGTCCATAATAAATATGGTAAAAATAGTTTAATTAAAGCTTCCGCCTTACTAGAAGACTCGACCATTATTGAAAGAAATAAAAAATAGAAAGGAGATATCAAAATGCGTGACCGAGGAATGCTTAAATGGACTCCTTTTGATTCGGTAACCTCTTCTAAGATGCAGCTGCAAAAACTCCTTAAAGAAAGACAAAAAGTCCCAATGCCCATCCTTAGTGAAGAACAAATTACCACTATTACCGAAACTATCTATCAAGCTTACCAATTAGGAGAAACCGTTAAAATTCAATATTATAAAGATGGTTATTACTATCTTAAAGAAGGCAAAATTATTCATATTAATCCCCAAGCTAAACTCATTATTCTAACGAATAATTTTCCTATTTATTTACGCCAAATTATTAAGATTTATAATTAAAAAACAAGAATTAAATTAACTCAATTCTTGCTTTTATTTGTTCATCAGATAATAATTTTAAAATCTCATATAAATCAGGAGTTGTACATTTAGTCGTTAATACCACTCTAATTACTTGACTTATATCGGCTACACTACCCTTATAGTTATCCGGATTTTCTTTATAAGCTTTCATATCGCCCGCGTATCCTAACTCTTCCGTACACGCTTTCAAATTATTAAACCACGTCTCTTTATCATCATCTTTATGATAATACTTTTCGATATAAAGATTAAATATTTTTCTTATCTCCTCTTTGTCCGTAATTTTCTGAAATTCATAATTCTTTTCCATCTTGGCAAATAACTCGTCATACATATACCAAATAGTTGGTTTTATGGAACTATAGCAATCAAAATCTTTTCGCGGTTTTTTCTGTTCTCTTTCGATATTTAATATGGCAATCGTATAATCTTGATATTTCGTAATTAGCTGCCAAAATTCCGGATCATAAGTTTCCGCCCAATTTTTAAGCCCTGCATAGACATCTACGGCTTTCATATTCGCCATATAATTTTTGGAAATGTTATATAATTTTTCAATATCGAAAAGGGAACCACTAGCACTCATCTTCTTAAAATCGAAAGTAAAGTCATCGATAGTTTTATCTTTATTTTGATCCATCCATCCTTCAAAATTCGAATTAGCTATCGTCATTAGATATAACTTAACCGCTTCGGAAGGAATTCCCTTTTCCGCATAGTAACTGACTGCGGCTTCCGGATCTTTTCTTTTCGAAAGTTTTCTTCTTGAACCATCTTCATCGATTTTCATAACTAATCCTAAATGACAATAATTCGGTACTTCAAAACCAAACTTTTGAAATAATTCGATGTGTAAAGGTGTCGAAGGCATCCACTCTTCACCTCTTAATATGTGCGTAGTGCGCATTAGATGGTCATCGACAACGTGGGCAAAGTGATATACCGGAATTCCATCGCTTTTAATTAATACGTGGTCGATATCATTTTCCGGATACTCTACTTTACCTCTTACTAAATCATTGATGACTACTTTCTTCTCAAAATCACCCGTTGATTTAAGTCTTAAAACGAATGGCTCCCCATTTTTAATTCTTTCTATGCGTTCTTCATTAGATAAATACCGACATTTAGCGTGTCTGCCATAATAACCAATCCGTTCTTTATAATGCTCTTGATGGGTTCTAATTGCTTCTAATTCTTCCGGCTTACAAAAACAAGGATAAGCATAATCGTGTTCCACTAACCATTTAGCAAAAGTCTGATATATCTCTATTCTTTTCGTTTGAATATAAGGTCCATAATTACCAACTTCACTATCTTCCCCGGTTGCTCCTTCATCAAATTCGATATTGAATTGTTTTAAATCATTAATAATTCCCGCAATCCCATTTTCGACACTCCGTTTTTGATCGGTATCTTCGATTCTTAAATAATAAACTCCTCCGGTTTGCTTAGCCACTTTATAACCGACGAAAGTACTACATAAAGAACCCATATGAACAAACCCCGTTGGACTTGGAGCAAACCTCGTAACTACCGCTTTAGGATCTAGGTCTCTTTTTGGATACATCTTCTCATAATCTTCAATCGTCTTTGTAACATTCGGATACATTACCTCTGCTAATTCTTTATTGGTCATTTAAATCTTCCTTTCATAAAAAAACACAAATAACCCTAAGGACGAATTATTCGTGGTACCACCTTAATTTTTTCTCTAATCTTTAACGGAACTACCCGTAATATCTTGCCTACAATATTAAACTCCAAAGTTTCTTCAAATATCCTTATTATCAATTTCCACCATCCATTGACTCTCTATTAAATAATAAATATTTTACTCTTCTTCTTCTCTGTTTCTATCTAGATTTTATTAGATTATTCTTTAATTGTCAATTACAAATTATTTTTGATATCTTGAATTTCTTTTTGTAAAGCTCTAACCATTTTTTCTAACATTACTACCGTTTCTTGGTTATTGGGTATCCCTCCCATATTATTAGCGCCTTGATTAATCCCATTTTGTAATTGCATAAAGGCACTATTAGTACATAAAACTTGGGATGCGAGCATCAACCAGTTACCAAGAGCATTTTGTTCATTAGTATTTAAATCATCAGTTAATAAAAGCCCAAATAAAGCCGCACTAACTGTAAATACTTTGGGAGGTATATTGGATATATTACTCAAAATGATCCCTCCCTATTTAAATTATATTCACATCTCTATAAATAACCCAAAATAAAAGACCATCCCGGTCTTTTAACTAAGCCTTTCGGCTCTACTTATGTAATACAATTCACCTTGTATTACATTATTATTATGCTTACTAATTAGCAAATTATACATTATTTTGCAAAAAATACTTGCATCCCTAAATTAATTATGATATTATTGATTTGTTCTTGGGGAATTAGCTCAGCTGGCTAGAGCATCTGCCCTGCACGCAGAGGGTCAAGAGTTCGAATCTCTTATTCTCCACCATTAAGAAATTTGTTCGAACTTTTTCGAACTTTTGATATAGGAATCAATCGAAAGATTGATTTTTATTTTGTTAGAAAATATAACTCTAATATATCAGTGGTAGTATTCATAAAATCGATGAAACTAATCTCATTCTACTTAAAAAATAACTGCAAAGATAAAGATGATTTGTTTAAGTCAAAATATATTATTTTATATAGAATTGTGCTATACTATTTATGTAGTTGAGGAGGGTTGTTTATATGAAAAAAGTAACTGAAGTTATTCAAAGAGTGGAAAGCCATTATGTAGGTGATGATTGTATTCAAGTAATGACTCCATATAGAAATACCATTACCATTTTAAATAAAGATGGGATAATATATTCTCATAAAAAGGGTTCTCTTCCTTCAATTAACAAATATGTTGAAGACGAGAGAAGAAAACAATTTCCATATTCTAATATACCAATGCATTATTCAAGAGTTGGATTATTTAGCAAAATGAATTATGCAAATCAATTATTAAATTTTGAGGAACCATATATTAGAATTGGTGATGGCGGAATTATTGAAAGTTTTGCTGTTAAAGATAAAAATGAAGCTTTACTGATTAATAAAATTTTAACTGGTAATAAAAGATCTGTTTTTGTAACTAGAACAGAATTAGAAGAAATGTTTAGTAATTCAACAACCAAAAAGGAAAATAAATGCATTATTTATCTAGATGATGAATCTATAAATATCGGAGAATTTCATCCGTTAGCAAGTGAAGATGCAATTTGTGATTTCATTGAATCTCAGCTTATTGAAAATGTTACAGCATTTAGGGAATATGCAAAAAATAATAGTTCTGACCCAGTTGGTTTATATTTATTGCACCATCCTTTATTTTTAGACTTTGTAGAACAAAGTATTGAAAATGTTAATTTATATAAAATAAAATAAAATTAAATATTAGATTAAGAGGTGGAAAAGCAATAATATTAAAATCTAATGGAAGCGATATAACTATCCAATATGTAACAGCATATTTTGTAAGTTTAGATAATTACAGGATTGATATTGTTGATATTCCAGTTAATAAATATACTCTTGAACAATTAAAACACCTTGCACCAATGATAGCTCAAACCAAAGAACCAAGAATACCTTTAAAATTAAATCCAGGTGTTTCTAGAGAAGATATTCAAGAAGCAAAACAAATGGTAAAGTCTTTAAGAATGTAGCATAGAATTATTGCTACTTTTTTATTAATGTCTCCCAAACAGGATTCATATCAAAAACCGTTTTACTTTTTTCCTGCCATCAAAAAAGTCTTATTTTATTTTAATAAGACCTCTTTCCACTTCTTCTAATGCTCTACCTAGTTCTCGTTTATTAGTATATTCACTTTCCTTCATTTGAAAATGTTTATTTTCTAACATTTGCTTACTTCTTATCGATGCCACATGAACTAGTTTGTACTTAGAATCGACAATATTTAATAACTTATCAATTGATGGATATAACATTTAATCACGTCCTTACATTAACATTTTACTAAATATTTTACTTTTTATATACAATATCCTACAGTTTTGACAAAACTTTACAATTAATCAACAACTTCCGCTACTATTTTATCTTTATCATCGATTTTCAAATGAATTCGTAAGCCATCTAAAGTTTTTCCTTCATTTCTCGGATCTTCAACACTACTTTCACTATCCAATAAAATATGACCTTTGTCGACTAACTCTCCAACAGTAATGTATTCTTCTTTCGTGGTTTGTAATACTTCACTCGTCTCCCCATAATCTTCCGCTGCTTTTAATATCATACTAACAGTCATATTATAGTTTTCTTCTTGATTATTTTTAAATGCATAAGATGTTTTCGTTAAAAATATGATTGTGGCTACCCCTAATATTCCCATTAAAATTAATAACTCACTAATAGTATATCCATTCTTTTTCAATCCTATCACCCTACTACCATTATATTACAAATTTTCCTTTCCTACAAGATAGACTAAAAAAATCTCCGCGGAGATTTTTAATAATTACAGTTTCTTTCATATACGTTAGATACTTCATTTTCTTCAGTACAAGTAAATCTTGGCGTATATGTATGACGATAAACATGATGATTTATAATTCTCGTATTTATAGGAATAATATGCGGAACTTCATGAACTATTTCTCGATGACAACATCTTTCTTGTGGACATTCTACTACAGGTTGGCAAGGTGCTGGCATTGGACAACAATCCATTCCCATATTCATACCCATATCACTTGGCATAGCATAAGCCGGAGCATCCATCATCATACCTTTATCATTCATATCACAACATCTGTCATTAAATAACATAAATACACTACCCTTTCTAGTGTATATTATGATTAATAACGCCCATTGGTTAGGACAAAAGTTTAGTTCTCTTAAAAAGGCATTTTAAAATTTCCGTTACTAACTTGCTTCATCATCTGCTTCATTTGCTCAAATTGTTTAAGTAAACGATTAATTTCTTCGACACTGACTCCACTACCTTTAGCAATTCGCTGTTTTCTACTAGCTTTTAAAATATCCGGATGTTTTCTTTCTTCTTTTGTCATCGATAAAATTATTGCTTCAATATGAGCAAATTGTTTAGGGTCGACCTCGACATTATTAAGTCCTAATTTCCTCGCCTGTGGTAACATTTTAATAATATTCTCAAGAGGTCCTAACTTTTTAATTTGCTTTAAATTAACTAAGAAATCTTCTAAGTCATATTTACCACGTTGCATCTTCTTAGCTTGTTCTTCGGCTTCTTTTTCATCGATAATGCCTTCAACTTTATCCGCAATCGACATAATATCGCCCATATCCAAAATTCTCGAAGCCATTCTTTCTGGATGAAATTCACTTAAACCATCCATTTTTTCAGAATCCCCGACAAATTTAATTGGGACATTAGTTAAATGTCTAACTGATAGAGCCACCCCGCCTTTAGTATCGCCATCTAGTTTTGTTAAAATAGTTCCCGTTAAATGTAAATTATCATTAAATCCCTTAATGACATTGATGGCATCTTGACCCATCATCGCATCGATAACTAAAATTACCTCATCCGGTTTAGCAATATCTATAACATCTTTTAACTCTTGCATTAACTCTTCATCGATATGCAATCTTCCGGCCGTATCGATAATAATGTAATCATTCCCATTTTCTTTAGCATAAGAAAGAGCATTTTCCACAATCGTCGTGACTTTATTTTTACCTTCTGTATACACCGGAATATTTAAACTCTTCCCAATATCTTGTAATTGTTCAATCGCCGCCGGACGATAAATATCACAAGCTACAAGTAGCGGTTTTTTACTATGTTTCTTTCTTAAATAATTAGCTAGCTTCCCAGCCGTTGTTGTTTTACCACTACCTTGTAAACCGGCAAGCAGCAAAATAGTTGGATTTTTATCAACTACTAAAGGAACACTATCTCCTCCTAGCAGCGAAACTAACTCATCTTTAACAATCTTGATAAATAGTTCATCCGGTTTGATACTTTTGCCCACATCCATGCCTAAAGCTTTCTCTTTAACATTACTGACAAATTCTTTTACTACTTGATAGTTAACATCTGCTTCCAATAAAGCCATTCTAATCTCGCGCATTGCTTCACTAATATTTTCTTCAGTAATTCTTCCAAGACCACGAATATTCTTTATGGCATTAGATATTCTATCACCCATATATTCAAACATTTATATCACCAACTAGAATTATATCAAAAAAAGTGAAATTAATCACTTAATTTCACTCCTTAGATGGCTTATCTTCTAATACTAATCTTTGTACTCCCCTTTTACAAGAGTCTTTTCCTTCTTTACAATAACCTAATACTTCGCAAGAAGGACCTAGATACCGACCAATAATTGGAGTTGCTTTTTTTGCTTGATCACAAATTTCTTGGACAATTCCTCGCGTTTCCCATTGCGTTTTCCTACAAGTTCTCTTTCTACTTATATCGATTAAAGTTCTGGCATTGATAGTTGCTCTTACATTGACAGTATTACCGGCCATATAGAAATAAACTAAATCTTGCTCATTAACTCCTCTACTTTTAAATTCTTCGTAAAGAGCTAAGTTATCGGCAAAAACTTGTTCATATTCTTCTAAATCACTTTCTTTAATCGATTCCGGAATTTTATAACTACTCAAATCTCTAATTGGTGCAAAATCCGGTACTAATAAAGAATACATCCGGTGTCTTGTAAAATGCGTAAGCACAGCCAAACTTGGAGAAAATTCCACTTCATAATTAACGGCTTCTAACTCTCTATTATGCGTATTAAATACTACTCCCCGAATAATTTTTTCGACGATATCCGGGTCTTTTTCTAATAATCCTTTTAAACAATCGTGCGCATCCTCAAAAGATAACTGATATCTTGCAGCCAAAGTCGTAAGGGCTAAATTTAAATCACCATCACTATCAAAATTGACAATTCTTGGTAGTACTCCTTTCGTTGGTTCTATATCACCCACAATATCATCTAAAAATTCCAACTCGTCTTTTTGTCTATCTTTAGCTTTATTTAAAGGGGGAATTAAATATGGTGCTCTTTCCTGAACTATCGCATATATTCTTTCTCCTAATTCCTTTAACTCACTATTTTTCGATAAATTCCCATATAATAAATCAGTTAAAACTTTTAATAACTCCGTTGCATCCATTCCCATAATTATATTAGCATGGAAACTATAAGGTAAAATATATCTCGCATCTTCAAAAGGTATCCCTTTATTAACTAAGCGATTATAGAAATTAAATAACTTATCGGCGTGTGCATTATATAACCTTTTTAACTCTTCATTATCGGGATGCACATTTCCCTCATTATCCCTAAAGTCCGGATTAAAATGACCTTCGTTACTAAAATTCGCTTCTCTTCTTGATTTAATTGTAAAAGAAGTTAACCGATATCCAATTAAAGTCTGCTCGATGACCGGCGTTACATCTTCCAAGGCAAATACTAAATAATCGTGGTCACTAATTGATGTATGTCCACTATTTAGAACGTGCTTAATCGATTGTAAATTTTCTTTCATTGTATGCTCATCTTCATATATATCTAATACTTTGCCCTGTGTCCGCGAAATTCTAGCAGCTGTTGCTACTACTTGTACATTTTCTTGAATTGCTTCTTTAGAATTAAATCCTAATAATTTTACTTCCATTTTCCTCTACCTCCCCAAATAAATCTAATAAAGCTTTTCTTTAATTAAATTATAAATTTCTTCGTGAATATCTAAAATTCCTCTTAGATTTCCCTTTTTATCCACACACTTAATTGTTTCATAATGATGCATCTCGGCTAACTCTAAATAGGCCTTTTCGGCATTATGTAAATGGATCTCACTTGATTCTTGCTGGTCAGGTGCTTCCGCCCGACCTTTTCTTAACTCACAAGCTTTCTTGTAAGGCATATGTAAGAAGATAGTTAATGTTGGTCTTTCTAATTCTAATAAGTCATACTCTAATGTTGCTAACCAATCATAGATTTTTTTCCTTTCTTCTGGATCAAATACCTTTCCTCCCTGATGGGCCATATTACTTTCGACATATCTATCTAAAATAACATCATAACCTTCTTCTAATAAAGCATTTACCGTCTTCGCATTGTACTTCCGATCAGCAGCGTAATACAATGCTGCCACCTTCGGATCGACATTTGCTGCTCCTTCTTTAAAGTAACCATCACATATATATTGTTTACCTAAATAAGGTCCTCCGACAATTCTTCCCGTCGGAGTATCGTACATCGGATAACTTAATCTTTCGATTTTTTTCCCTTCTTTTTGTAACCGCTGCACTAGTAACGAAGTTTGCGTTTCTTTCCCCGAACAATCCGTGCCTTCGATAACAATAATTCGTCCTTTCACTTTCACCATCTACCTTTACTAATTTGATTATAATGTGTACTTTATACACTTGTCAATAATTAAAAAAAATATTTTGCTCTAAGACAAAATATTCTCAATTTTTTCGCTTAATTCAGGAGTTATTTTATCGTCAAGCAAATTGACGATAGCTTGCCGCCTACTATACATTTTTAAAATATCTTCATATTGTTCTAATTTCTGCGCAACGATTTGTAATCCCTTACCTACCGCACTCCTACTTACTCTATTATTATCGGCTATTTCGGTAATCGATAAATCATTAATATAATAATCCTTAAAATATTCTCTTTCTTTAGGGGTTAATAAATCACCATAATAATCAAATAAAATATTTAAATAAGTTCTTCTTTCCATTAGACCATATCCTTAAATAATCCATATATATAATTCTCTATATCGAAAACTTGTAAATCTTTCATACCTTCTCCTAAACCGATAAATTTTACCGGAATATTTACCTCTTCTTTAATGGCTAAAACGATTCCCCCTTTAGCTGTTCCATCTAGCTTTGTTAGGACAATCCCTGTAATATTAACGATTTCTTTAAACGCTTTTGCTTGCAAAATCCCATTTTGCCCAGTGGTGGCATCGATAATTAACAAAGTCTCTTGCGGTGCTCCCGGAATTATGCGGTCGATAACTTTATTAATTTTTTCTAGTTCTTTCATCAAATTAACTTTATTCTGTAATCTTCCCGCCGTATCGACAAGTACCATATCGACATTTTCTTCTTTGGCTTTTACAAGCCCATCATAGATAACTCCGGCTGGATCAGTATTTTCTTTACCATAGAATAGTGTTCCTGTCCTACTAGCCCATTCTTCTAATTGCGCCACCGCTCCTGCTCTAAAAGTATCTCCCGCAATTAGCATTACTTTCTTACCCATCTCTTTATATTTGTAAGCCAGTTTACCTATCGTCGTTGTTTTACCTACACCATTAACACCCACAAATAATAAAACCGTTGGCCCTTCACTTGCCATCTTAATCTTATCACTCAAAGACTCATTATTAACATAGATAATAAATAACTCATCGACGATAATCTCTTTTAAAACCTCAGGACTAGTAATATTTTCTTCTTTAACTCTTTTCCTAATTAAATCCATAAATTTCATTACCGTATTGACTCCAATATCCGCCATAATTAGTAAGCTTTCTAATTCTTCATAATATTCTTCCGTCACCCGGTTATACTTCATTCCTAAAATATTCAATTGTGAAATAAATTCTTTCCTAGTCTTTTCTAATCCTTTATCATAGATTTCTACTTCTTCTTTTAATTCTTCTTTAGTAGTATTTTCACTTTTCTTCGTAATAATATTTTTTAATTTATCAAAAATTCCCATATCATCACCCATTTAATTATATCAATCAATATCTAAAAAAAGCAATTAATACTTTAATTGCACGTCCCCTTAGGTACATAAGCGCGATATTCGCCACTCCCATTTGCTTGCTCGACATAATTATATATATATACTTCAGCATCTTGATTACAATGATTACCATCATCATTAAAATAACCATTATCTTTTAAATAACTTACCTTAACTTTTCTAAAACAACTACTTGTTGGGTTGGTCGGATCACTTAAAGAATTAGCCTTTATTTGAAATCCCGGGGTACACTTTTCCAAAAATATCTCCGCTAAACCATAGGTTACCGCGGCATCGCCTAGATTGTTTTCCATTTCATCTGATGTCATATTTTGACTTCTTTGTAAAATACTCACTATCGAGTAACTAGCCAGTCCCGCTAATAAACCCAATATCGCTATTACGACGATTAACTCGACTAGAGTAAAACCTTTATCTTTCATCTTATTCACCGCTATTATTATACCACACAATCCTCCTAATTTTACTTTTTCTTTTACCATACCTCGACTACATCTAGACTTTTTGAAAATTTTTGCTATAATTATATTTAGCGATTAACTTTAAATTTTTTATTTGAGAGGAAGATATTTATGAAAAATAATAATGAAGCGACGAAAATTGTTGCTTTAGGTGGTTTAGGTGAAGTCGGTAAAAATATGTATGTTTTTATGCATCACGATGAAATATTTATTATCGATGCCGGGGTTATGTTTCCCGAAAGCGATTTACTCGGTATTGACTATGTCATTCAAGATACCACTTTCCTAAAACAAAACGAAAGTAAGATTAAAGGTTTATTAATTACCCACGGTCACGAAGACCATATTGGTGGTATTTCCTTTTTATTACAAAATGTTAATATCCCGGTTATTTATGCCCCGAAAATCGCTATCGATTTAATTAAAAATAAATTAGAAGACCGCAATATTAACTATGATAAATTAGTGACGATTACCAAAGATAGTGTCATTAAAAGTAAATATTTTAGCGTCGATTTTATTGCGACCACCCACTCGATTCCCGATAGCTTTGGTATTGTCCTCCATACCCCTAATGGTGTTATCGTTTCTACCGGTGATTTTAAATTCGATTTAACCCCTATCGGACCAATGGCCGATTTACATAAAATGGCCCAAGTTGGTAGTGAAGGTGTAAGATTACTCCTTAGTGATAGTACCAATGCCCTCGCTGAAGGATTTAGTAAAAGTGAAAGCGCCGTCGATGAAACTTTGAGTGATATTATCAGTGGTCATAGTGGAAGAATTATTATTGCTACCTTTGCTTCCAATATTTACCGGATTAAACATATCGTCGAAACTTGTAAAGAAAATAATCGTAAAATTGTAGTTTTTGGTCGAAGTATGGAAACGAGCATCAATTTAGCTTTAAATAATGGTTTATTGAATGATAAATCAATGTTTATTGAAGCTAATACTGCTAAAGGTTTAAAGAAAAATGAAGTTTGTATCTTGTGTACCGGTTCTCAAGGCGAACCTCTAGCGGCCCTAAGTCGTATAGCTAATGGTACTCATAAACAAATTTCTCTTATGGGCGATGACTTAGTCATCTTCTCTTCTTCACCTATCCCTGGTAATGCTGCAAGTATCAATCGAATTATTAATAAACTCTATTTAAAAGGTGTTCGCGTTTTCACTAATTCCGAATTTAGCGATATCCATACATCCGGACACGCGAAGATGGAAGAACTAAAATTGATGTTAAGAATTATTAAACCCGAATACTTTATGCCGATGCACGGTGAATATCGGATGTTAAAAAGTCACGCTAATTTAGCTGTTATGTGTGGCGTTAAAGAAGAAAACACCTTCGTCTTAAAAAATGGGGATGTCTTAGAGATGGATGCGGATGGCATTCGCAAAGCCGGAAATGTCATTGCGGGCGATATCTATGTTGACGGCTCACGGATTGGAGATGTCGGTAGCATCATTATTAAAGACCGCAAATTAATGAGTAAAGATGGCATCTTAGTAACAATCTTAAATATTAATCCTTTAACTAGACGTCTACTAATCAAACCAAATGTCACTACTCGCGGATTTGTCTTAGTAAATGAAAATACGGAATTAATTAACCAAATAGAACATAAAATAACCGAAATAGTTACCAAAGCCCTAGATAGTGGTCCTTATAACTATACCGATTTAAAAAATCAAATAATTTTGGAATTACATCCTTTCATTAATAACTTGACTGGGCGCAGACCCATTATCTTACCTGTAATTATGGAAGTAAGAGAAATGTCAAATAATTAACAAGTAGAGCTCATCTATTTGTTTTTTTATTTTAATTAGTTATATTGAGTTATATAATATTAATAGGAGAATGATAAGATGAAAAAAGTTTTAATTATAATTACCGTAATCTTTTGTATCGTCTTAGGAATCTATTGCTATACTGAATTGGCAAAACCCAAACAACCTTCAGATAATTCAAAACCAGTAATTAAAGAATCTGATCCCCTAATCGATTATGGTTTTACATCTGCGCAAGCTAGTTTAATTAGTAGTAAGACTTCCCAAGCCAATATTAACTTAATTATCAATGAAAAATATAATAAAGATTTAGTTTATAACTTAATTAATGAAAAATACTATCTAGATAATTATTTCCAACGTTATTATACTTATGCTCAGCAAAATAATAAAGATAGTAAAAATGTCATTAAAGATGTTAACTCACAAATCGACCAAACTTTCTACGAAGATATTACTCCTTCGGATACTTCTAAAGGTATTCTAATGATTGTCAATAAACACTATTATGTCGATAGTGACTTTAATGGCCTTGACTTAGTCGATTTACCTGTCGAATATGAAAGATATGGAAGAAGTACCCAAGTTAATCGTGAGACTTTAGAACATTATCAAGAAATGCTTGCCGATGCCAAAGCTGTTGGTCTAAGCGATTTCTTAATCTATTCGGCTTATCGTAGTTATGATACTCAAACACGTTTATACAATAATTATGTTAGCCAAGATGGTCAAGAAGAAGCTGATACTTATTCCGCTAGACCCGGATATAGTGAACATCAAACTGGCCTTGCTCTTGACTTACGTGTTAGATATACCGACTATTTCGAAACCACTGATGAATTTAGTTGGCTAAAACAGAATGCCCACAAATATGGTTTTATCCTCCGTTATAATCTAGGCGAAGAATACATTACCGGCTACCAATATGAGCCATGGCATTTCCGCTATTGTGGCGTTGACTGTGCTACCTACATTTACGAAAATAATCTCGACTTCGAAGAATATTATGAATACGTTGTTAAAGGAGGAAATAATAATGAGTAATACCCAAACTAGTTTAACTAACAGTCTCCAAGTTTATCAGCAAGATGCTTATAAACAAGGACTTAAAACGCTCTTAAATAGATGCCAAAACTTAATCGATAGTTATGAAGAAGAGCTAACCGCGTGTTTAAGACATATGGGTATCAATATGGACCGAGCAGTTATTAACCGGAACTATATCAAAGCCCTAGAAGATGGCTTACAAAAAGCCATCACTGAACAATTAACTAGTTGGAGTAAAGAAGCCATCAGTTATGAAACTAGAAGTCTCCCCCAAATTGCAGAAATGGCTGGTGCTGATATTACCACGCAAAAACAAACCTATTCTACTCTCGTTCAAGGTTTACAAAGAAAAGGTTATGACCCTGAAGTGGCATCGATTACCGAACTACGTCAAAACTACCAAAGACAAATGCGGCGAATAATTGACCGGTTCGAAGACTTAGGCATTAGAAACGTTTCTTCTTATGCCACTGAAATACAAGACTTAATTAGTCATCTATTTAATCAAGCTATCAGACAATATCAAGAAACTGTTTTAAATTTAAGTAAAGACTTCGCCCATTATTATGGACAAGCTGTCCAAACCTCTATGAACTTAGCTGAAGAAGCTCCCGCAATAAAACAACCAGAAGTTACTAAACCGACTCCTAAAGTTCTAGATGCTGACCATTTTCCCCAAGAATTAATGCCCAATTTTCAACGGCTCATCAGTCTGAAAGGTTATCGCTTAGCCAAACAAAATAATCAGTTTATGGCTATTGATGCCAATAATCAAGCTTTACCAATAAGTTTTATGGGCGAATATAATTATTTTACCATCGCTAATCGCTATCCTGAAGAATACTTTGAAATGGATGTGGAAATAACTAAAGGTAACGAGGTTATTGCTAACTCTAGTGATTACTATTACAGCAAAGACAAACATCTTCGTTACGATTTAAATGCTCACTTTCTTTTAATAAAATCTAATGATGCTTATTATAAATTAACTGTTAATAACGGCCAATTATCCATTATTAAAAGTCAAAATGATCAAAAAGAAAGTATCTCTCTTGAACAAGCGCAAGCAGAACTTGCTTCTACTTTCCCTGGTATTTGTGAATCCTATTTAAAGAGTCAAAACTTAACGATAGCACCTGAAAGACAAAAATTAGCAGAGGAAATCCAAGCACTAGAACAACAAGCAGCGGAAATTCAAAGACAGATTGAAGAAAAAAAGGCCCAACTAAATAAACTCGATGCTAACTCGCCACTTGCTACTTTTCAAGCAGCTTTAGCCACCCAAAAAGTAGATGACCTTACTTACTCGGCTAGTGTCCAAAAAACTACTAATCTCGATGTAGGAGGATTACCATGAATAATGAATTGCAACAAGCTTACCAAAATTTATCTTTAAATGATAAGCGTAATGCCCTTAGTAATGAAATTATCATTATTAGTGAACTAATTAATAACATTAATCAAAAACTCAATATTCCACATCAAGTGCAAGTTAGAAACTATGACGTTAATCAGGATATAAATCTTTCTGAAAATGATTTATTAACTTATACTTATGAAGATATTTATAATATAAAAAGAGAATTATTAAGTATTTTTAATAATCTCGATTAATTTCTACTAACTAATTTAAAATTTAAACCATCATCTAATTGCCAACTACCATCAACTTTTTCCAATTGGCTTTCATTTGATGGTTTTAACATATATTCATCTATTAATGCCAGTAAGTGTCCTAATTCCGCACTTGGTACTTCATTCTTTTGCATCCCATCAATCAAACTAAGAAACATTTCGGTTATCTCTTTTCTTTTTAAGTAAATTTTTAAGTTATTACCAGCAACCTCAACATCTTGCCCTTTTTTAACAACATTATCGGCATTATCCTGAATACTCTTATTTATTTTTTTATTCATTTTTCTATCTCGCCAAATAAATAAAACTAATATTATCAAATAATAAATTCCCATAGGATTAGAAATATTTACAATACATACTACTCCCATAACCGCATACAATATATAATTTAAAATATTATAGACTTTTAACTTTTTCTTCCCTCTAGTATCATTCCATTTTTTTCTTAAATCTTCGAGATTATATTCATCTTGAACTTGCTTGTAATAGGCACTCTGGGAACTTATATCTTTATTTAATTCTGGTAAACTATTCATTAGTTCTACCCGCAATTCATCCAAATGCTGATAATCTTTCTCTGTTAAAACATCTTTTGCTAGCATTTTTTTAATTTCTAATTGAACTTTATTAATTAACAACATAACACTATTTCCTTTACAATTTAATTATTTTTTGAACTCCATACTAAGTGGAAATTATTATCTTCTTCTTTTAATTCATAATCGGTAGGTACCATCATCATATGCATATCTATTAATTGTTCCAATTTTCCTCTTTCTTGAGGTGTTTTTTTCTCTCTCATTGCTAAAGCCAACTTAATAAGTAATGTCGTTATTTCTTCTCTTTTTAAATATAATTTAAAATTATTGGCTGCAATTCGATATTTTATAGTAAATTCTTGATTAGCTACTTCTAAATCACCTTTTACTTTTTCTTTCTGATTATTTACATTTTTTTTATCAGCTAGTACCCATATTATTAGGGTTGCCAAATACGAAAGCCCTATTATAGGCGATAATACCATAGCAAGAGCACCTGTCGTTCCATAGATTAGATAATGAAGAAATTTTATCTTAGGTAATTTAACCTCTTCTAAGGTTTTTTCATTAGGTTTTTCACTCATTACTTGCTCATAATATCTTTTACTACCTTCGATATCCTGCTGTAACTCTTCTAAACTATCAACTAATTCATCCTTTAAACTATCTATTTTTAAATAATCATCATCGGAAAATTGCCCTTTAGCTATCAACTCTTTCAATTCTTTCCGAGCTTTATCTGTAATTAACATTGCCTAATCCCCTCTTTTTACCAATAATATTATACATAAAGTTAGTTATAAGTCAATTAAAAAGAGACTTATTTCGCCTCTTCTTGAGCTCTCGTCTCTCTTATTACGGTAATCTTTATCGTACCTGGATACTGCATTTCGGATTCGATTCTTTCTTTCATATCGCGCGCAATCTTCACGCTTGTCAAATCATCGATTTCTTCCGGTTTAACAATTACTCTTACTTCTCTACCCGCTTGCATTGCATAAGTTTTTTCGACACCTTCAAAACTATTACCAATGCTTTCAAGTTGTTCTAACCGCTTGATATAATTTTCTAGCGAATCATTCCGAGCACCCGGTCTTGCTGCTGATAAAGTATCGGCAACTTGAACTAAAATAGCAATAACACTCGTTGGTTCACAATCGCCGTGATGGGATTTAATAGCATTGATAATGCGTTCATCTTCTTGATATTTTTTCGCAATTTCTTCCCCTAGTTCAACGTGACTACCTTCAACTTCATAATCGATAGCTTTACCAATATCATGTAATAAACCAGCTCTTTTAGCAATTGTTACATTTTCTCCTAATTCACTAGCCATCAGTCCTGTTAAATGGGCTACTTCAATAGAATGTTGTAAAACATTTTGACCATAACTAGTTCTAAAATGTAATTTACCAATTAAATTAACTAGTTCGGCATCGACCTTGGTCAATCCTAATTCATATATCGCATTTTGTCCTAATTCATTAACTTTTTCTTTAAAGTCTTTAACTACTTTGTCATAGACCTCTTCAATTCTTGCTGGATGTATTCTTCCATCTTTAATTAAAGTTTCAATTGTTGCTTTCGCCATCTCCCGGCGATATGGATCAAAACTTGATATAACGATTGCTTCTGGCGTATCATCGATTATCAAATCGACACCAGTAACTGATTCAATCGTCCGAATATTTCGTCCTTCTCGGCCAATTAAACGCCCTTTCATTTCATCATTAGGTAAAATAATCGTACTAACAGTTTGTTCCGTAGTTACATCATTAGCATATCTTTGCATACTTGATACGATTAAATCTTTAGCTTTGTCAGCTGCTACTAATTTAGCTTCGCTTTCTTGCTCTTTAATATACTCGGCAATCTCCTTAGCCATCGTCGCTTCCACTTTTTTCATTATAATTTCTTGTGCTTTTTCTTTAGAAAATTTCGCAATCGATTCTAATTGTTCCATCTCTTGCTTTAATAGTTCGTCCATTTTTGCTTCTTTTTCTTGGATATCTTTTTGCTTAGCAATGATTGAAGCATCTTTTTTCTCAAGCATCTCATCACGATTTTGTAACATTTCTTCTCGCTTATCTAGAGAAGATTCTCTTTGCATCAATCTTTCTTCTGATTCTTTTAATTCCGCTTTCTTTTCTTTAATTTCACGGTCCAAATCTTGCTTAGCTCGGTAAGATTCTTCCTTTAATTCAGCTAAAGCATCTCTTCTTTTTTTCTCTGCTTCTTTCACTGCATCTTCGATTAATCCTTTAGCTTTCTTCTCTGCTTGTTTACCTTTAAGAAGAGTAAATATAAAGAACAATCCTAAACCGCAAATAATTCCGATAATAAGAGCTAAAATGGTTGTTGAATTAATTTCCATAATAACCTCCATATCATTTATAGAAAAAATTATTTAACTAATAAAATGTTCTATAACTTAATTATAGATGGAAAATTCAATTTAAGCAAGTTTTATTTTTTACCAACAAAAAATGCGGTTTATTCCGCACTTTCTTCTTTTTTGGCATCTTTTCCTTTTTTGTTAAATCCATAATGTTCGCGAATTTTATTTTCAATCTCCGCACATAATTCCGGATTTTCTTTCAAGTATTGTTTTACATTTTCTTTTCCTTGACCAATCTTTTCACCATTATAAGCATACCAAGCACCACTTTTATCGATGATATTTATATCACTTGCTAAATCGACTATCTCGCCTTCTTTACTAACCCCTTCGCCATACATAATATCGACACTAGCTGTTTTGAAAGGTGGCGCAACTTTATTTTTTACAACTTTAATCGTTGTTCGATTACCAATTATTTGATCACCGGCTTTAATTTGTTCGGCTCTACGAATATCTAAGCGAATCGTTGCATAAAACTTTAAAGCGCGACCTCCTGGTGTTGTCTCCGGATTACCAAATAAAACTCCGACTTTCTCACGTAATTGATTTATAAAAATTGCCGTAGTTTTCGTTTTATTAATCGTCCCGGAAAGTTTTCTTAAAGCTTGACTCATCAATCTTGCTTGTAATCCCACGTGGCTATCGCCCATCTCACCTTCAATTTCGGCTTGTGGTACTAAGGCCGCCACCGAATCGATAACTACGATATTTACGGCTTCACTCCGAACCAATGCTTCACATATTTCTAATGCTTGTTCCCCAGTATCCGGTTGTGACAATAATAGTTCATTAATATCTACTCCTAAATTCTTAGCATACACTGGATCTAGAGCATGTTCTGCATCGATAAATGCTGCTCTACCTCCGGCTTTTTGTACCTCGGCAATGGCTTGTAAAGCAAATGTCGTTTTTCCGGAAGACTCCGGTCCATAAATTTCAATAATTCTACCTTTGGGAAATCCCCCAACTCCTAAAGCAATATCCAAAGTAAGGGAACCTGTAGGAGTTACATCTATCTCCATATGTTCTTCTTCCCCTAATTTCATTATTGCCCCTTTACCAAATTGTTTTTCGATATCCGCTAGAACTTGTTCTAGGGCTTTATCTTTGTCTTTTTCATCTTTTAATATTTTCATATATAACCTCCATAAATTTTTTCTCTTACATTTCAATTTTATTATACTTTTAAAAGTTTGTCAACAATTTTCGTAAACATTTGTTCGTAAAGTGCAATTATAAAAAAATACTAGAATTTCTAGTATTATTTATCATTAAATATTAAATCTTTATTAGCTATATAATATTGACAACCTGATATAATCGACATCACTGTTGCTACTATTATGAGTAAATCGGCTACTCTTAAATTGAAATATTCAAAAGGCAAATTATAAAATAACACTAGTGATAAACCTACCATCATACAAGCTGTCTTAATCTTTCCATACCAACTAGCTGCTACTACCTTTCCTTTACTCCCGGCTACCATCTTAATCGAATCGACAGCAATATCCCGAATAATAATTATTACCGGAACTACAACAGGAATAAATCCATTGTAAGCTAAAATAATCAACAAACCATTAACTAATACTTTATCCGCAATGGCATCCATTACTTTTCCAAAATCGGTAACCAAATTTCGACTTCGAGCTATATGTCCATCTAAAAAGTCCGTAAGCGATGCAATAATAAATAAAACCCCACATATCGGATAACGAATATCCATATTAACATTTAATACCGGATAAACAGGGAATTTAACTCCCAATTGATGCCAAGGCATCAATAGCATCAATAAAATAATTACTGCTAAGCCAATCCTCATTAAAGTTATCTTATTGGGTAAATTCATTTTCATATCAACACCTCTTATTTTACATAACTAATAATCTTCGTCTCTTCATTATTTATGGTAATTTGTTTAACAGACCAAATTATTGCTAATATAATCAAAGCTATAACGATTAAATTCAACAATAAATAATTTGTTTTCTTATATTTCGTTACAGTTTTCGTATATGGAGAAACTACTCTATCCTCTGTTGGTTCTTTTGCTTGTTCTCTTACGGCTTTTTCAATGTCCTCTACCGGAATCTTCGATGTATATTCAAATAGATATTCATTGAATTCATCCGTTATTTTATCCGGGTCTAATCCCAAATACTTCGCATAATTATATATATGGTCTTTTAAGACAAATATATCTTTGAAACAACCGATATTTCCTTCCTCGATATTCTCTAATATTAGAACTTTAATCTTTAAATCATTACTGGCTTCTTCTAAACTAATTCCTGTTGTTTCTCTTGTTGCTTTTAGCATGGCGCCAATCTCATCCAAGATAAGTCACTCCTTTTCTTTATTAAATAAATAAAATCTTATAAGCCATGTTCTGTACCACTAAGTGGCGACAAATATTTATCTATCTAGTTACCTAGATTCCTTACCTCGGTTCAATTCCCTAGTAAAGACTCCCCTACCAAAATTTGGGTTTCTCGCTCGCGGGGTTTACCACGTTCCACTTCTTCTGTTTCCAGAAGACTCGTCTCTTTGGCACTTTATATCTTTTAACCATACCCTAAGGCTTAGGTCTTAAGATGCCGTTAGATTTCTCTACTTTAGGTTATTTTTTCCCTAAACACGAACACTACAAGCATCGCAGCTTGTGCGAGTATGGACTTTCCTCTACTTAATAATATTAAGCAGCATTTGTCCGGATTTTATTCATTTTTTCCAAAGACAACCTTTTCTAGTTGGCTTAATCTTCTAAGAAGATCGACATTATTAACCTGACCATTATTAGATGAAGCACTTTCAGCCGCTTCAATATTGCTTCGCAACTTCCGAAGTTCATTTTTTAGTCGATTATTCTCCTCCGTAAGTGCAGTCACTTGACTTTCTAATCTCTTAGTCATAGCAATAAATTCCGTATAATCGCGAATAACGATATCTAGAAATTTATCAACCTCTTGTGGTCGAAAACCTCTAGCATCTAATTTAAACTCCTTATTTAAGATATCTTCAGGAGTTAAAACAATTCGGTCTTCATACATATTTATCACCCTTCTTATGTTCTAATTATAATAGAATAAGAAGTTATTTGTCAAGATTTGTCGAATTATCCACCCCACTATCATTAAGTTCTAATAAAGCTGTATCGATATCTTCCATCAATTTTAAAATAAAATAATCTACTCTAAGCATTTTCATTCCTCCTCATTTTCATTATAAACCTTTTAAATTCGAGAAAAATACTTTCGACAAATCTAGCTATCTTATGTCAATTTGAAATTTTCCGCAACGGAAAATAGATTTTTTCCTTATTATATAGTATAATGTTAAAAGGTGGTATTTGTGAATTATCCAAATAAAATCAATAAACAAGTAACCAAGACCGAAATATCCCACGGTAACCGGGGAATGAACTTAGAAATGTTACTTAATCAAACTAATAATTATTACAAAGAAAAAGATATCGCCTTAATATTTAAAAAGCCAACACCTATCGGTATCGTTGATGTATCCTATGAAAATAATAAAAAAATGATTAAAAAAGCTTATTTTCAAACCCAATCAACTCTCGATTATAATGGCATTTATAAAGGCAAATACATCGATTTTGATGCCAAAGAATGCTTAAGCCATACCGCATTTCCTCTTTCGAATATTCATAAACATCAAACTGAACATATAAGAGGAGTTATTCGCCACGGTGGCATTGCTTTTCTAATTATCAAGATGAATGGACTTTATTATTTATTAGATGGTGTTGACTATCTTAACTATATCGACTATGAAAAACGTAAATCTATAGCATATAGTTATATAGAAGAAAAAGGGCTTATAATTAAAGAAGGTTATCTACCCGCTCTCGATTATTTACAAGCCGTTGAAAAAAAATATTTTAAAGGAGAATAATTATGGGATTTTTAAAAAATCTATTATTTGAAGATGAAACAGAAGTTAAAAACAAGAAAAAAGCTAAAAAGAATAAACCGAAGGTAAAATGGAGTAAGAAAAATATTATTATTACCGTATTACTTAGTTTAGGTATTTTCTTTATCGGTATAGCAACGATCTTTGCTTTATATATTATCTTTACGGCTCCCGATTTTGATCGTGATTTACTTTATAATAAAGAAATGACTATAATTAATGATAAAAATGGTGAAGAATTTGCGCGCGTTGGTGCTCAAAACCGGGAACTTGTCTACTATGATGAACTACCTGAGGTGCTTATCGATGCCATCGTCGCTACCGAGGATGCCCGTTTCTTCCAACATAACGGCCTCGATATTGCCCGTTTTGCTAAAGCTACCATTGGTCAGTTACTTGGTCGTAAAGGTGCCGGTGGTGCTTCGACCTTAACTATGCAAGTTACCAAAAATACTTATACTTCAACTGATGCCGAAGGCTTAAGTGGGATTATCCGAAAATTTACCGATATTTATTTCTCAATCTTTAAGATTGAAAAAGTTTATACTAAACAAGAAATTATCGAATTTTATGTCAATGCCCCATGGCTTGGCGAAGACTCTTGGGGAGTCGAAGCCGCTAGCCAAGCTTACTTTGGTAAATCTGTTAAAGATTTATCCTTATCGGAAGCGGCTTTAATCGCTGGTATATTCAATGCCCCATCAGCTTTCGACCCTTATGTTTATCCCGAAAATGCTACTCAACGCCGAAGCGTAGTCCTAAGTTCAATGGTTAAACAAGGATATATCACCGAAGAGCAAAAAAAATTAGCTGAAGAAATTACTGTTGAATCTCTTCTTGTTCCTGAAGATAAACGGGAATCTAATGGCAGTGAATATCAAACGATTATCGATGCTATCTTAAGTGAAGTTCGTAAGAAATATGATTTAGAACCTAACAATGTTCCAATGATTATCGATACGACATTCGATTTAGACGTTCAAGATGTCTTAGTTAAATTAGATAATGAAGAATTAGATTATAAATTCATTAATGATAAAGTCGAGACAGCTATCTCCGTCATCGATGTCCACGATGGTTCTATTGCTGCTCTTCTTGGTCGAAGAAATCAAAATGGTCGCAAAGAATTACGAAATCTTGCAACCACAATGGTACGTCACCCTGGTAGTACCGCTAAACCAATTGTCGATTATGGCCCTTATCTCGAATATTATAACGGCTCAACCTATACCCCTTTCTTCGATGAAAAAAATATGACTTACTCTAATGGTCAATCGATTAAAAATAGTAATGATAAATATATGGGAATTATGACTATGCGAACTGCTCTTGTCTATAGTAGAAACGTTCCTGCTTTACAAGCTTTCCAAAAATTAGATAAAGATAAAGCTGCTGATTTTATTGCTAGTCTTGGTATTCACTACGGTGGCGAGTTATACGAATCTTACTCTATTGGTGGTTTTGATGGTGTAAGCCCTGTCGAGTTATCGGCTGCCTATGCCGCTTTCGCTAGTGGTGGTTACTACACTGAACCATATTCTGTTAAAAAGATTACGATTGTGGATACTGAAGAAGTAATTGAAGCTAATCCTAAAAGAGAAAGAGTTATGAGTGAAGAGACCGCTTTCATGATTAATTCAATGTTAATGTCTACGAAAGTCGATGGTGGTGTTGCCGGTAACTTAAGTGTTCCGGGTACAGATTTAGCTGCTAAATCCGGTACAAGTACTTATGATACTAGCAGTAGCAAAATTCAAAATTCCGGTTTACCACAAAGTGTTATTAATTCGCTATCGCGCGATAACTGGGTTGATGTTTATTCTCCTGATTATTCGATTGCTGTTTGGTATGGTTATGAAGATTTCGATAAAGATTATTATACTACCGCTAATAGCGGGGATAATGAAAGAAAGAAAATCACCGCTGCTATTGGTAAAGAAATATTCAAATTAAAACCCGCTGCTCGATTTGAAATACCTGATGGTGTTGTCCAAGTTGAAGTCGAAAAATGGACATTCCCAGCGCAATTACCAAGTGAATATACTCCTAAAACAACTGATGAATACGGATCAAGTACGAGTATGACAACGACTGAATACTTTAGAAAAGGCACAGAACCTACCAAAGTATCCGAACGTTTCTCTAAACTTTCTAATCCGAAAAATGGCGAGTATACCTACAATGGTTCAACCGTTACTATTAGTTGGGACCCAATTAAAACGCCTGATGCCATAAATCCGGAATACTTACAAAAATATTTCACTACTTATTACGATAAATGGGCTGAAGAATATTATCAAAAACGTCTGCAATACAATGAAAGAAATATTGGTACTATTGGTTATAATGTTTACTTAAAAAGTGCGGATGGTCTAACAAACCTCGGTTATACCACGGAATCAACCTTTACTCACGAATGCCCTACTGGCGATTGTACTTATGTAGTTAAATCCGCTTATAGCATTTTTAAAGACAATATGAGTAGTGGTCTTGAAATTGAGACTAAAGGTTCTACCGAAATTCCCGATAATGTTACCTTCTCCTTTAATGGTGGGGAAAAAGGTTGTTTCAAAGTCGAAGAAGATGGAACTTATAACAGTTCTAACTCCATCATCGTTTATCAAAATGGTATCGATGTAACCACTTATGCTACTATTACTATGGAATATTATTTAAATGATGAAAAAGTTGATAAAATCGACTTAAGCGAGCCAGCTACCTACACTATTAAATATAAAATTGTCTATAATGGTAAAACCTATAATGTTAACCGGACTATTAACGTCTGTGAAAATGGCTGTAGTGAAGATAATATCTGTACTTAAAAAGATAACCTTTAACGATTATCTTTTTTTATTTTCTTAAAATATGGACAATTATCTTTTAATAAGCAATCTCCACACTCCGGTCTTTGACTCTTACAAACGTATCTACCAAACAAAACTAATTGGTGATGGACTCTTCCCCATTTATCTTTAGGGAAATACTTCATTAACTTCTTTTCAATAGCAACGACATCATCGCTATCTTTAGCCAGCTTTAATCTTTTAGCTACTCTACTTACGTGCGTATCTACGGCAATGGCGGCTACATCATAAATATTTGATAAAACCACATTGGCCGTCTTATGCCCAACCCCGGGTAAGCTCTCTAAATATTCCCGATTATTCGGTACTACTCCATTATAGTTATCTACTAAAGATTTAGCAATTTCTACTACATAGATGGCTTTTCGGTGATACGTCCCTGCCGGTCTGATTATTTTCTCAATATCACTTACTTTAGCTTTCGCTAAAGTGAATATATCATATTGTTTAAATAGTTCTTCAGTAACCGTATTGACTCTTTTATCTGTCGATTGCGCACTTAATACTACGGCAATTAATAACTCATAATCTTTATTGTAATTGAGTTCACATCGTGCATCCGGATATAAGGTATCTAAAGCCCCCATTAATAATTCCTTATTCATCATAATCACTTAACCAATCATAATCGAATAATTCTTGTTGACCGCTATCTTGACGATGTCTTAAATGGGCTTCGACATCTTTCATCGTCTTAAACTTCTTCTTATTCCATTCATAAATAATCTTTTCGATATATCTTAAACTATCGACACCATTGTATTTCGCTTCTTTTAATGCCCCAATAACTAATTCTTCACTAGTCCCATTATCTAACCAAGCTTTAATAATTTCAATTTCCATACTCGATAATGGTCTACCAAACTCACTTTCAAATACTTGGAATACCGATACCTTCTCCTCTTCTTTAGCATCATCGATAATATTACTTTCGATTTCTTCATAAATATTGGCTAAATCGACTTCTTCGGTAATCCGCCCATCTAAATCTTTAGTCGTTTTTAAACCCACTAATTTCTTTTGCATTAACATATTAAAACTACTTAAAGCTACCTCTTCACTAATTCCTACCACTTTACTAATTAGTTTTGGATCAAAAGTATTACTATAATTATTATCTAAGAATATCAATACTAAAAACTCATTTAAAGATAAATGATTCTCTAACGCCAAATGAATTAAATAATCACTGACAACAAAACGATTACTCTTTACTACTTTCTCTAACTGTTTCATTTAATTCCCTTCCTTAAATAACTAATTATAGCTTCCCTTTCATTCTCTAGTTTCCCCTCTAGTATTAAATCGATCATCTGATTAACCAATACTTTAACATCCCTAGATGGCTTAATATCTAGTATAGCACATATTTCATTATATGATATATCTAACTCTTTAATCGACCTAATTGGTAAGGCTTCAAACATATCATTAATCTTCTTCATCTTTATCCCTAGTATTTTCCCTGCTAGTTGATTAATATAAAGACCATACTGATATAAGGAATGATTATCAATCATTCCTAACTTAATAATCTTTCGAATACTATTTATGATATTCTTTTCTGACTTTGTAAAATTATAATTATCCGAAACCTTTAACTGACTATACATCGCACATATATCATTAACATATACTAAATCTTGATATTCTATCTCTAAATATTTAAATATTCCTAACTCTTTTAATAATTCTAATCCTTCTAATACATTACTAGATAATAATATCTTATCTAATTCTTCTCTTCTTCTTTCATAAGATAAAGTATCCACTAAATAAGCTTTATTAACTATTTCTCTTCTTAATTCCTCTTCTAAATTAAATCCTAACGTAATACTAAATCTTACTGCTCGCAATATCCTTAAAGGATCTTCTTCTAATTTAGTAGCTACATCCCCAATACATCTAATTAAATGGTTATCTAAATCTTTTCTTCCTCCTAAAGGATCAATAATATCTTCTTTATTATTTAAACATATCGCATTAATTGTAAAATCTCTTCTTTTTAAATCTTCTAATAAATTATTGATATATACTACTCTATTAGGTCTTCTTTTTACATAATTTTCTTCTTGTCGATAAGTTGTAATATCAAAAGTATATTTTTCTGTTCTAAAACGCAAAGAACCATAATGACTCTTATTTACTTTAGGATTAAAGATATTTATTAAGTCTTTAGGTAAAGCATTCGTACATATATCGACATCCGTACTCTTCTTCCCTAAAAGCTTATCTCTAACATATCCCCCAACAATATAAGCTTCAAATCCATTACTCTCAATTTGTTTTAATACTTTAGTTATATATTTATCCATAAATAAATTATATCATAATTTTCTAACTTATGCTATAATACATTTAATTAATCGAGGTGTTATTATGTATAGAAACAATTTAAACCAATTAACTAGGTATTTAGATATCATTGACGATTTAGGAATCACTTTAATAGACTTTCAATCTTTTCCTAAAAAATTACTTCCTAGATATCTTAAATTATATCTTAAATCATTAAAACTAGGTAATAGAGAATTTAGTTTAAATATTTTAAGAAATTATTTAGAAGCTGCTACCGTTAGTGAAAGATTAAAAGCTATTGCTAGGTATACTCTTTCAAAGTTTCATAATCATACGGATTTAAAAAAAGATATGTTATTTGCTGATACTTTAACTACTAAATTAATTAATTGTCAAGCCAGTTATTATATTTATTTAAATAATCTAGAAAAAATGATTAAAGAGAAAAAGCCCACTGTTACTTCTACGGAATGGCTAGCTACTACCGAAACACTTGGTACTGAAGCTATCGGCTTAACCTTGACAAGACAAGATTTACTCGGATTAGTACCTGATGAAGAATTTAAAGCTTTTATTAAGGATAAAGTAGTTACTATCGCGAATAATGCGCCAAAGCAAGATGCGGCTTTATTCTATGGTGCTTATGACCTACCTGATGGTGATATTCGTCTAGTCGTCCCCGAAATAGATAGCGTTGATACCTTTACCGCTAATATAACTATCTACTTAGAAGCTTATATGTTATATGTTAAACAACAATTAGCTAAAGATCCAGCATTTACTGTTCAACCTCTAGATACCTTAGATAAAGAACAAGAATATCTCTTACAACTTCGGCAAAAGAATTTATCATTTTAAAAATCCCCTTGGGGATTTTTTATTATATCTTTAAAACACCTTTTAACCTTCTAATAACCTTCTTTTCGATCCTCGAAATATATGACTGACTAATTCCCAACATCGTTGCTACTTCTTTTTGCGTATATTCAGTCGTATTATTAAGTCCATACCGCATCGTCATTATTTCCCGTTCTCGATCATCTAATAAATTAATCTGTTCTTTTAATAACTCCCTATCTATCTTATCTTCAAACTCTTTAATAACGATATCCCCTTCTGTCCCTAATATATCTTCTAAATGTAATTCATTTCCTTCACTATCATAATTTAAAGCATCCTCAAAACTAATCTCCCCATTCCTTCTTTTATTCTTTCTTAAAAACATCAATATTTCATTAGCTATACATCTTGATGCATAAGTAGCTAATTTAATATTCTTATCAATCTTATAAGTATTAATCCCCTTAATTAATCCAATAGAACCAATACTTACTAAATCTTCTATATCATAACCCGTATTCTCATACTTCTTAGCTAAAAATACCACTAATCTTAAATTATGTTCAATTAATTTATTCCGCGCTTCTTCATCCCCTTGTTTAGCTTTAATTAAACACTCTAACTCCTCTTCTTTCCCCAAAGGGGGTGGGAGTATATCCGTACTCCCAACAAAATATAATTTATTATATTTCTTCCTAAAATAACTAATAAACTTCCTAAACATTTCAATAATCATTTTAATCCCTCCATAATCCTTTCACTAATTATACAATCTATTCCATCCCCAATTAATTCCTCATCACTAACTCCTATTAAAAAACTCTTACTAATCTTATGATCTATCTCTAATCTAAATCCCTTAATACATTTTAATAATCCCTGATTATTCAATACTCTAAATGGTACTAATATCGGATAATCTATCTTAAAAGGTATATACTTTTTATTAAGTATAATAATTCCCTTATTAGTATAGGGATCCTTTAACTTATTCCCTGTATCTAAAAAAGCACTAACATCGATATAATTCTGCTCATCAAAATATATCCGACAATTATAATAATTATTATAACTAGTCTTTAAATTCTTACTACTTATTATATATAATACTAATATCAAAGGACTTATTATTAACAATACCCCATAATTAATCTCTTCATAATAATTAATATTTAAATAGTATAAGAATCCTCCTAATATAATACTAACTAAATATAAATATAATAAATTATTTAAAGTATACTTTATATCTTTATAACCAAATCCTACTAAAACCATCCCGATACTCATTAATATCTTTAATATATTTAATAATATTACTGACATCTTAAAAAATAAAAAGATAGTTGTTAAACTACCTAATAGAGCCCCTAACCCTAATCTTAAAAACTTACTATTTCTCTTTAATACAATACTTACACTAAGTAATAATAATAAATCAAAACTAAAATTTAATATAAATACTAAATCTAAATATATAACCATCCCATCACCCACCTAAATTATACTTAATCTTTATATCTAAAAATGTCAAAAAAAGAGTAATATTTAATTACAGAGGAATTAAATATTACTCTATAAACTTAATCCATAAGGATAATCTTTACTACCATTATGTTTGTCATCATAAACAATTTTAACGTTCGATTTTAGATAAACGACCGGCCGCACGCCATACGCTTTGCTCGCAAAGTTGCTGTAGACACCCCCACCGCTGTTCACATAGAAGACATTGGTAGCATACGACGAATAAGGCACCGGAGTCATTGTCCACTGTATTTGGCTACTATTAAGTAACCAACTGTTTTGGGCACAGTTAGTTTTATAACTACCGCTACTCCAATTATATAATTCTTTAGCTAAGCACGAAT
>CANQMM010000011.1 GCA_947624955.1 uncultured Bacilli bacterium
TAAAAATCTCTCAATTCAGCATAAACACTGAGTTCGAGAGATTTTGCTTTTTAAAAACTGATAAATTCAGGATTATACTACAAAAATAAAAAAAATAAAACAATTCACTTATTCTCGTTTTTCACATAGATTATTAATGAGAATATATGAAAGGGTGAAAGATATGAGTAATAATAATAGCAATCAAGGATCAACTTGTCCTAACTGTGTGGCAGAAATCCTAAGTGTTATTTTAGTATTACAACAAAATGCGTGTCCTGAAAGTTGCTTGGACTCTTGTGACCGACCAATGCTTGGAGGAGGTCCTAACTGTTTAATTTGTAATACGCGACCAGTAATGCTTTATACTTGTTGTGGAAATGGAACTCCTTGGAGTATGCCAATAACAAAAGATTCAACGGCGACTTGTGGGGAAGCTAGTGCAACATGTTCTTCAGTATTTAGAGTAGAAAAGTTAGAAGGTAATTGTGCAACTTTTAGAGTTCTTGCCGATAACCCAGATACCAACAGTTTAAATCCATATGTGGCAACTAATTCTTTCTTTACAATGAACTTAGATTGTTGCTGTGTATGTAGATGTTTAACTGATACTTATGTAGAATGTGTTTAATTAAAAGGTCTACTGCTGTAGGCCTTTTATGATGGGTTAGATTGGGTACTATATAAACGATAGAGATTGATCGACGGTTTATTAAAGAAACGAATTCTTAAAGCACTTGTACCTAACCCGGAAGAGATATATAGTTCAGTATTATTGATGGAGTAATGTTCTTCATAATACTTTTTACTACCTACTGGGGTATATAAAGCGCCGACTATAGGAAATCTTACTTGACCGCCGTGCGAATGACCAGCGAGAACTAAATTAGGGGTTGCTGCACTAATATTGCTGATGCTATCGGGTTCGTGAATTAAAATGATTTTAAAATTGTTATTTTCTTCATCTAAGATAGAGTAATCCGGTTCACCTTCTAATGAAGAAGGAAAGCCATAAAGCGAAATAGGGGTTGCTCCTTCGTAGTAGATATCTTCCCGAACATTTTCTAAGTATTTAAAACCGGTATTTTGATATAGGGCATTAATATCGGAAGCGACATAATCGTGGTTCCCACTAATTGCATATTTAAATAACGTGGCTTTAATTTGCGATAGATAATCTTGTAAGAGAGTAAGCTCTTCTTCACTAGGATTATGATCTTCATCGATTAAATCGCCTGTAAAGACAACAATATCGGGGTTAAGTTCATTGATTTGAGCAACTAATGATTTTAATTCTTTTTCTTTAATCGTCGTTAGGTAGTGTAAGTCGGAAAAATGAACGATTTTAAGACCGTGAAAACTCGCAGGTAAATTAGCGGATTCAACTTTATATTCTTTAACGATTAAACCGCTAGTACTAATGTATCTAGCCCAAAGCAAGCCAAGGATGATAACGATAGCAATAAAGATTAAAAAACTAACTAATTTGTTAGGTTTTTTAATTTTGGGAGTTTCTGTTTTTTCGGAAATTTCATTACTGATGATTTCTGGCATGATAATCCTCCTTTTATAAAGCAATAAAAATTAATAATAGTGATAAACTGTTATGGAATATATGTAGCGAGATACTCGTGAAGATATTATCAGTTTTAGCATAAGCATATCCTAAGCCAATACCTAAAGCACTATAGGAAAAACCATAAAGGGCATTAGCTAAAGACATATCTCGATAGACGTGAGCAAAGCCGAAGAGTAAGCCGGTGATGATGGCAAATAGGTAAGGATTTTTAAACATCTTGCGGAAACCTTTACGGAAAGCAAGTTCTTCCCCAATAGGAGCAAGGATGGCAACCGTGGGAATAGCGTAGATAGCCATAGTATCGATTAAGGCCCGGTTTTCGGTTTCATTAACGGAAGCCGTCGTTTGGAAAATCATGGTAATAAGCATATTGATGAAGATAGATATTAGGTATCCGGTAATGTAATATTTAAAACCTTGTCTAAAGTATTGTCCGCCATTATCTTTATATTCTTGCCATTCTTTTTTTAATTCGGGTAAATGAAAGAGCACTAAGGTAAGCGTGGTGACGGCTTGAATAACTAAAAGGGCAAGATTCGTACCGAGATAATTAGGGTTTGGGTTAATTAATAAAAAGATTATTTGTAATAATAGGGGTAAATATAGATAAGTAAATAATAGGATGGGTCCCATTAGGTATTGTTGATACTTTTTCATGATTCTTCCTTATCCGTAATATAACCATAGCGTTTAAGATGAGCAATGATAGTGGTCTTATCTTTATCACCAACAAGACGACTAGCAGTAGAGATTTCTTCGCCATCTTTAATGAATACGGTAGTAGGGGTACCACTAGTATTGGCGACACTCTTTAAATAAGCACTGTCAGCATCATTATCGATTTTATCTAGAACTACTTCATAAGCAGTTATATTATATTCTTTTAAGATTTTTTTTAATTTAGGTTTATAAGATTTGCAATGAGGGCATTCAGAACCAGTATTAACCAAAATGAATGTTTCTTTATTTTCAATCTTTTCTTTCAACTCGCTAACCGTTAATTCAACTAAATGTTTATCTAGTTCATCATTTTCCTTTTTGATAGTAACCGCCGCATAAATAATACCAACTAAAGCAGCAATAGCAACAATAATAGCTATTATTTTAACAACTTTTTTTTGTTTATCTTTCTTCATAAAATCACCATTATAAATATACCATAATTAGTTAGTATTAGCAATGATATTAATAAATATGGTATTGTTCTTTTGCCTAGCGTGTGTTAAAATAAAATGTAGAAAATAGGTAGGTGGACTATGAGAAAAATTATATTTACAACTTTGGCAATATTAATCTTATTGATGCCGATAAGTGTTTGGGCCGAATGCGATGATGCGAAATTGAATGAACTGGCTTATAAAGCTGCGAATGTCAATCTGAATTGGGAACCGGCTAGTAAAGTAATCGCTATGGGCTCAGCTGATGGCGATGAACAACCAATCACCGCTTACTACATAAAGGTATATCTTTATAATTTAAGTGAAGATTTAAGAGCAGTAGTAACTAATAATATCAATAAGAAAAAGATGGAATTTCAAGGAAAAGATAGTGTGGATAATCTAATTACTTTCGATTCTGATGATGTAAGAAACTTATATACTTATACGGTGGAGATTTATCCTACCGATACGACTTGTGATGCTTCTGCCTTATTTAAAACTTCAATCAGTCTACCAAAATTTAATGAACAACGACTTTATTATGGCAAATGTGATGAAACTCCAGAATTTGAATTGTGTCAGGAATACATTACACAAGATATTTCTTACGAAGATCTAGTTGCTAGACAAACGGAATATGCCGAAAGAAAATTAGAAGAAGCAAGTAAGAATGAAGAGGATGAAAGTAAAGGATTGTTCGATTTAATAAAAGAATATAAATATTGGGTTATTGGTACTGTAGCTATCGTTGGTGCAGTTGGGGTTTCAGCTTATGTGATAATTAAAAAGAAAAGGAAGAGCGAGTAATGAAAGTAGATACTAATAAGAAAATAAATATTTTTATTCTATGTATGGCTTTAGTAGTTGGACTATTTAGTTATATGGTTTTAAGAGAACCACAAAGTACATATGCTGTCGAAGATATACCGGATACTTTTGATGATGTAGAATCAGTTGTAATGTCTATAGTTAAGCCAGCAGATTATTGTGGTAATTTTACTATTTCTGCTCCTCCTGGGACGACGGATTTAAACCTTGGAAATAAATCAAAATTCCATATATATGGAGCGGAAAGTCAATGTGCTGGGGATGAAGCTGAGTACGTTTCTTATTGCTTTGACCCACAGTTATCTGGACCACCAGATGGTGATGAATATACCGACTATGTCGAATCACGAAAAATTGATCCTCAATCTAAGCAGTATACGGCTGCAGTAAAAAGATTTGATACGGGGTTGGTTTATCTATATCAAAATGCTTATCCGAATTGGAACTATAATGCTTATCCGGGAATAACAGATGAAAATGTCCAATATTCTATTACAAATGCGGTAGCTAGATTGTTAGTTTTCCATTCAGGATTTGCTTCTAACGTCGAAAGCAACGGGGAGAAATATAAAGTTTATAAATATACAACTTATTATTTAGACAACGGGACATGTGATGGAAGTGGAAACACTGAAGAATGTGAATCTAAACGTTGGAATGCAGACACTAATCCGGATGTATATAATATAGTTAAAGATTTATATGAAAAATCTAAAAATGCTACAATTGATGATATATGGCTTCATAATTTTAAAATAGAAGAGAAAGCAACAGTTGGGAAAACCAAAGTTGAAGAAACGGGAGAATTTACTAAAAAAGTAAAAGGTACATTAAGTGGTTTATCTTCTTTTGATGGTGATGATCCAAGTAAGAGTTATATTAAAAATTTAAGAGTAACGTGTAGTGATGGAGTTAAGTGTGAACTCTTAGATGAAGCAGGGGAAAAAATCGATGCTAATACATTACTTAATAAATTGGGACGAGATGAATTAACTTATACGATAGTAATGAGTGGTAATTTAAAAGATATCAAAACTGATAGTATCGAAGTAAAGGTAAATGTCGATTATTTTGACAATCGGGATTATGGAACAGCAATGATAACTTATAGTAATAGTGGTAGTGTTACAAATATTCAAAGAATGTTATTATTTGCTAAAGATACGGAAAGAGGATTAGAACAAACTTTAAAAGTATCATTATGTGATATCGATATTTCTAAATTTAAAGATATTGAACCAGTAGAAGAATTCTATTTTAACTACTGTGATAAAGCTTGTTATATATCTAATACATTAACACCAGGAAAAGAAGATTTTGATGAAGAAGCTTTTAAAGCAAATTGCTGTAGTACGATTTCAGCGAATGATCCAGATTATGCTAAATATTGTACTTTCGATTGTTTAAATACTTATTTTCCAAATACTTGTGATGAATCATCAGATAAAGTAGAAGCTCATATTATCGAAGGAGTAGAAAAAGAAACAGGAAGAATAAACTATGATTATTGTGTAATCGATAAAGATCTATCAGCAGTTCAAGAAGCACCGAAAAAGGATTTAGCTGGTAATGATTTTGCATTAGCAACTGGTAATGTCGATTTATCAAATAATAGATATTGTTCAGTAGCTTGTATTGAAAGTTGGGAGTTTGTTTTACCAGGAGCTTTAGTAGGAGGTAAAAACATTATTAAGGCCGGTACTTATTTCCCAATCAGTGCTCAGATGAAAGGTACGAGAACTTGTGTATCTAATGATATTAAGTATGGATCTCAAGGGGGACAATATAAAGCAGGATATTTCTTATATGATTTAGATAATTTAAATAAACAAATAGTTGATGCTTATAATGATTGGAAGTATTGGGATGAAGCGGTTAAAGCTCCAGAACAAACTGGTGATGAAAAGACGTGTGCTTCATATTCAATAGGAACTTGTAATGATTGTGGTGGTGTAGGTCAAAAAGCTTGTACTTCTTGTTGTCCAGGGCCTTCGACAATTAATAAAAATAATCAAAAGAAAAAGGAATGGGAAGCCGAACAATATCGTTATGTAGCTAGTGCTAGTAATCCTGGTAATGGTTATGTAGAACAAATTGCTAATAAAAAAGGTAAAGCAGCTATTGGTAAATGGGAAACTAGTGGTGACAGTTGTAGTAACTCTTGTACTTGGAATGCGGAAGATTGGAAGTATTTAACCGCTAATCGCGATAGTGCTAAAGCTTTATACGAGTCTTTAGTAGCGGAAAGAAAACAGATAATTCAAGAAATTCAAAATTGTTCTAGTTGGGAAAATGATTATAATTTTGATCCAAAATTATCTTATACTTATGAAGAAGATTACTATATGTCAAAGTTTGTAAAAAATAATAATTATTTCATAGCTCAAGTAGAGGATTCAGAATTAGTTGCAGAATCTGATCCACCACTATATTGCCAGGGTAGTTATGCAAATGATTACTATGAATGTAGTGGTACATCAACATCACAAAAGGAAAACAAAATAGAGGTAAATTGCTCTATTGGTGGTGGTTGTTCAACAGCAACTGTTACTGTTCCGAAAAATCAAAATATTAAATTAACTAGTGCTAAAGAAGCATTATATAAACCATATACGGTTTATTATGCTATCCATCCAAATTCCGATATCGATGGTAGAGCTGTAGATTTAAAAGATGATAAATTAACTACGGGAACAGTTACGAGATTAGGTAGAGTTATGCCTTTAAGAGTAACTACTCCTAAAGGAATTTATGAATATGCCTTTGGTTTCAATCAAATTGGTCAATATAATGATTCCGATAAAGATTTAGGTAGATTAATGAATTATACAGGGGGAGTTACCTTACCAAATGGTAGTGAGTTAACAGTTAATAGTAGTTTTATTACTACACGACCTAGTGTATATAATACGATAAATTTAAAACCAAGTTATGAATGTAAATATGAAGTGTATGAAGATGTTTGTCATTGCTGTGGTAATGATGGTTTAGGTAATAGTTCTAGTGGTTCTAGTGGTAATGTTCATAGTTGGGGATTTGACTCAGAAGGGCATTTAACATTCTATTACCGGCCAGTATCTCTTACGGATCCATTCCCTAATAGTACGAATGGCAACTTATCTACTTCAAGAGATCTACCAGATAACTGGTCTACAGATAAAGGGAAATTAGTTTATAATCGAATTACGAGTGAAGGAGAATTTGCTTATGAAGAACCGGAATATTCATATGTTTTAACTCCTACGGGAATGGCGAATATTCGTGAATATAATCGTCAACAAGAAAGTAATGAAGGATTTAATGATTTTACCCTAACGTGTAACGAATATGGCTATGATTGTGTAAGTACTTTCTTAAATAATTTTGATGAGATAGTTGGTTATGATGCTACAAAAGCAAGAAAAACTGACTTTGAACATTATGAAGAAGATGCGTTGCGATATGATGAAGGAAGATTACCAACTGGGTTGGGGCCTTCAATGAAGTAGAGAGAGGTGACAATAAATGTCAGAATCTTATTGGGCTTATTGGCTGGTACTTTTGGGTGTAGTATTTACGGTAATTATGATGTTGATTCAGGGGGCAACAACATCTAATACTCAAGATTATTACCAATTGAAGGAAATAACTGAATCTTCAATTGTCGATTCAGTTGATTATGCCTATTATAGAATGTATGGAGAGTTAAAAATCAATAGAGAAAAGTTTGTGGAAAACTTTTTAAGAAGATTTGCGGAAACTGTTAGTATTACAACGCAATATCAAATAGATTTTTATGATTTATATGAAGCTCCACCAAAAGTTAGTGTACGAGTAAAGAGTATGACTAATTCTTTAAATGTTATTGGTGATGAGACAAGTTTTGATATTGTTAATAAATTGGATGCTATCTTAGAGATGTCAGAAGATAATAGTCAATGTAGTTACTATACTGATGGTGGTGGAAGTTCAAATAATAGCAGTCAAAATAACAACAGTAGTGGTAATAACGGTAATAGTGGAAATACTGCCAATGGAAATAATAATTCCGTTGAAGAAAATGAGGAAAATAACCAAAGTAGTGGGGGCAATACTGAGAATAATAATTTAACAACCAATGATTTTAATATTAGCCCTACTAAATTAGCCGTTTGTCAAGAAGGAATTACTGATACTAGTTTAAAAGGAATGCACGGGACTTCAATGTCTAATAGTAGTGCAAGAAATAGAGTTTATGAAAACTATAAATTGACTAAAACAGTAGGGAATGTAGTGCCTGGTAAGGTTTTTGAAATATTAGGAGCAATTGGGCAGTATTGGGCCGTTGCTTACGATGATGCTTCTTGTGGTTGGGTAGATAGTACATATATGGCCATTAATCTTAAAGAATATATTCCAGAAATGTCTTATAATATTACCAATGCCTCTAGTAGTATTTATATTTCTTCGGGGGTGGAATTACCAGGAGTTACGGGAAGACAATTATATAGTGATGAATATAAATCTTTTGTACCAGCTACTTTTAGCTTCGCCCAAAAATTAAAAGTCGCCGCTCAAGCAGCCAGTAGAGGCGGCGATAGATTAGTAGTTTATGATGCTTATCGTCCAGTGAAAGTATCTACAGTTGCTAAAAATTCTTTACAAGAATTATATAATTCTAATAAAACAGTTAAAGATAATATTGATAAAAGCATCGGAGCTAGCGGTAGTACTTATAAATGGGGACAAAGTTGGTTTTTAGCGCAAAGTTTGTCAGCCCATAATACCGGGTGTGCCGTAGATGTAACGATTGCTGGAGCAAATATGCCATCAGCAATGCACGAACTAAGTGTTGCAGCAATTAAATATTATGATGCAATAAAGGTTCGAAATCAACCACTTAGTTATCATTCTGAGCATTATGCAAAGAATATGACCGATGCTGCTAAACGCTTAGATAAATATATGACAGAAGCTGGGTTAGACGACTTAGCGAGTGAGTGGTGGCATTATCAATCAGATACTTGTCATAAGACAATTGGTACGGGATTGAATTTTTGGTCAGCTGTTTAATAAAAGAGAGGATGGAATAAAATGGGAAATATTTTAACGCCTTTTAAAAGGTTTCTAAGTAATAAGAATACTGTAACGATATTGGGTGTTTTATTGGGTATTGTGGTATTGTATGTTGGATATAATATGCGAGTTAAGGACGCGATAAATCCCGTTAGTGTTCCTTATGCTAAGCAAGAGATAGGACCAAGAACACAGATTACGGAAGATATGGTTGGTTTTACTGATGTACCTAGTAGTATGTTAAAAAATAATGCCAATTTGATTCAAAATTCGCAAGATGTTATCGATAAATGGACAACTTTATCGACGACGATACCGGAGAATAGTTTATTTTATAAGTCAGCTATTGTGCCAGAGCAAGCACTACCGGATAGTGCCCTAGAAGGTCTAGCAGAGAATGACCGAATTTTAGCTATTCCAATTTCTACGGAAGTTTCGACAGTTAATATTTTTGCTCCAGGAAATTATATTGATTTATTCTTAAAAGCTGTAGATGATGATGGAAAAGTTATCTTTGGAGAATTTATTAAGAGTATTCAAATAAGACAAGTAGTAGATAATGAAGGAAATGATGTTTTTCAATCGACTGATGCTGGGGATCCAGAAGACTTATTATTTGCGGTACCAATCGATTTATTCTATCTTTTAAATAGAGCAAAATTTATTACTTCCAATTCGATTGAAATAATTCCAGTACCAAGAGGGAGATCTTATTCAGCTAATCCATCAGAGACGGAAGTTTCAAGTGAATATTTATATTCATTTATTCAAAGAAAGGTAGCTATTATACCAGATCAAGATACAAACAATTAGGAGAAAGGGTGTTGAGCAATGCATGATGCGGTTTTTGAACAGATGGACTTTGGCCCATTAAATGAATTCTTAGAAAATGATGATATTACCGATATATCTTATAGTAATGGTGGGCAAGTATGGTTAAAAACTTTAACTAAAGGGGTTTATCAAGTAGAAAGACCAGAAATTAATGATGCCTTTATGGAAAAGCTAGCTTTCCAATGTTCAAATGTTATGGGTGTGACATTCAATATGGCGCATCCATTCTTGGATGCTGAGAGTGCCGAGTTGCGTATGAACTTTATTCACGACTCGATTGCCACAAACGGCATTGCTTGCGTTGTGCGTAAAACACCCGCAAAAATTCGTTTAAATAAAGAGAAGTTATTAAGCGAAAAATATGTTACGGAAGATTTACATGACTTTTTAATTAAATGTGTCGAAGGACATTGTAACATTATTGTTAGTGGGGAGACTGGTTCCGGTAAAACTGAACTAGTTAAATATTTAGCTAGTCATACCAAAGAGAATGAAAAAATTATTACGATTGAGGATACTTTGGAATTGCACTTGGATAGAATATTTCCTCACCGTGATATCGTGGCAATGAAGACCAATAATATTGCTTCTTATTCCGATGTTTTGGTTACTTGTATGCGGCAGAACCCAATATGGATATTACTATCTGAAGTCCGTAGTGCTGAGGCAGTTCTAGCAGTACGTAACTCGATTTCTTCAGGACACCACATTTTATCGACTATCCATGCCGATAAAGCAAGTAGTATCCCAATGCGTATGTATTCTTTACTCGAATCCAGTCAAGAAATCGATCAATTTTTAAGTTCGATTCATCGTTATGTACAAATCGGTATCTATGTTAAAGGTTATTATTCAAAAGAATTAAATCGTTTTCAAAGAGAGATAATAGAAGTTTGTGAATTCTATGTCGATGATGATAATGTAGCAAGAACTAATACGATTTATCGTAAGACGATGGATGGGAAGATAACTTTAAATAATCCGACGAGTCATCTAATAGATTATTTGAATATTGGTAATGTATTCTTACCGGAAGATGTATTCCATTTAAATGATGGAGAAAGAAAAGAAGAAGGGGAAGTGAAGAATACATTAAATGATGTATTAAATAGTAATGTAGAAGAAACTTCTAGTGATGAGGGAGAAAATAATTCGGGGGAGACTTTAACTACTAATAATGATGTTGATAATGGTCCAACATTTGTAGGGGGAATGTCCATTAATAGTGGGCAACCAATCAGTATCGAACCAATGAAAATTCAAGAAGTTAATAATATTGAACCAATGGTAGTAAATAATATAGAAACTTTATAAAAGGGGTGATAATAAATGGAATTACCAATACTTTTGATTATTGCCATATTTGTAATTACTTACCGGATGAATACGGGTGATAATGTCTATAAATTTTTTAAAGATTCGGTAGCAGAAATTTATGATAAGTATGCCCCATATAGTTTTAAGCAAGTAAGAGAAAAAACTAAAGAGTTAGGTCAAGAATATACGGCTAAACAGTATATTGCGCAAGTAGTTATTTTTGCTACGGTAGCAGCTGCTATTGCTTATTTATATTTTTTCAGCATTATATGGGCAGCTTTATATGCTTTAGTAGCCGTGGCTTTTATCCCTTATTTGGCGTACTTAAGATGTCATAGGGTATATAGTGAATATTTATTTGAACAAATACAAGTATATACTACTAATGTTATTATGGAATTTAATACGACGCAAAGTTTTGTTAAGTCCTTAGAGGGAGTTAGAGATTCAGGAGTACTTGAAGAGCCAGTCCTTGGAGATGTGAAAACGATGATTAAGATGGCTTATGATAATGGTACTATCGATGAAGCATTAGTATTCTTTAATGAAAAGTATCCTTACTATATGGTAAAGAATATGCATCAATTATTCTTACAAATTACGAAAGAAGGGGCTAAAGATTCCGGAGAAGCTCTAGAAAATATGGCGATGGATATCGATGCTTTAGTTGAAGGAGTTTACCGAGATAGAATGGATCGAGCTAATTTCCATAAAAGATTTGTTACTTTTGGTTTAATCTTATTTTTATTAGTTATGGCTATGCAATTTTTATTAGGAACTGATAGTTATATTGAGTTATTAGAAAAATGGTATGTCAAATTAATTCTGCATGCAATTATTATTATTAATAGTGTTTTCTTAATTACTGGAGAAAAATATTATAATGAGAATGTAGGTGTAGAATAATGTATTGGGAGATATTAATATTTGGCATTATACTTTTATTTCTTTTAAATTTATCAGGACTTATTAAAGCTAATAAATTTATTACGGATAATCAAATATATTTTCAACGACTAAAGGAAGATGATTGGGACTTCTTTGTTAAAGCTAAATATGGTGATGCCGTCGATCCCGATGTTTTATTTTCAAGGAGATTAAGGAATGCTTTCATCGTTATTGTCGTTTTGCTATTTGTCTTTTTAACTAATTTAAGCTATGTAAATGTCTTAATGACATTTGTTATCGGAGCTTTTGTTTTTAAGATGGATTATATGAATATTAAATCATATTATAAGCGACATTTACACGAAATAGATTCAATGTTACCTCATTATTTAAAGGGGTTAGAAATCTTAATTCAACACTATACTGTACCAGTAGCGATTGGTAAATCAATCGATGATGCACCGGCCATATTTAGAGATGGCTTACAGGAACTTATTAATGCAATAAATGCTGGGGATTCCTCAATTGAGCCATATATGGAATTTGCTAGGACTTATCCAGTAAGAGATTCGATGCGGATGATGCGTTTGTTATATCGTCTAAGTTTAGGACGACAAGAAAGAAAACAAGAACAATTACTGACTTTTTCCAAAACGATATCAAATTTACAACAAAAAGCTAGGGAGACAAGATATAAAGAGAGATTAGAGAAAATGGAAAATAAAACGATGAGTATGTTAATTACGACCGGTATAGGGGTTATGATTTTACTCGTTGTAGCAGTTTTAATGATGATGAATATGTAAAATAAATGAAATTATCTTGATAAAAATATGTAAACTGTTTATAATATTAATAGAATAAGGAGGAATGATTAATGAAAGAGGCAACTGGAGAATTAAATATGACAGTAATTACTGTAGTAGCAATAGCAGCAATTGCCGCATTCTTCTATGCTGTTATATGGCCAGCAATTAAAACCAATTTATTAAATACAACTAAATGTAATAGTGCAGTATGTAGTTGTGATGCTGGAGCTAAAACCTGTAAATGTACTTATTTAGATGAAGAAGGAAACGAAGAAGAAATTACTTGTAAGAATCCAGATAAACAAAAATAATTAAAGGAAGTGTTTTAGGAAAATGAAGAGGGCTACCGGGGAATTAAATGCGACGTTAGTAGTTGTTACTTTGGTTGGATTGATGGCGGCTTTCTTCTTTTTTGTTTTGTGGCCAGAAGTAAAGAATATTTTTGTTAAGGATGCTAAATGTAGTGATGCAATGTGTGATCGAAGTACAATAGATAGTAACGGAATGGTCGATTGTGTATATAAAGATGATGATGGGATAAAACACGATTTAAAGTGCGTATGGAAAGGATAATTAGGGAATGAAGGAAGCTATAGGTGGTGCTGGTATTTTGATATTTGCAATATTATTTATTCTTTTATTTGGTTCTTTTCTATCGGCTTCAGTTAATTATTCTAAAGCTTTTAAAGTAAAAAATGAAATAGTAAATATTATTGAAAGAGAAAAGGGCGTTAATGATGCCACTTTAGAAAAAATATATGATTATATGACAGAAGTAGGTTATCGTACAACAGGAAACTGTGATGATGGTAATTGGAAAGGTTATAATACCAATTCTAAAGGTGATACATATCGTAATCCGATGATATGTATTGATACGGTTAATGTCAATGGTAATTCTGTTGATGCTGTACCAACAGCTTATTATAAAGTAAGAGTATTTTATAATATGGATATACCAATATTTCAATCAGCTTTTCATTTTAGAATAGAAGGGACTACGAAAAAGATTATTTTTCCTAAAGCTTAAAGAGAAAGGAGTAGGAGTATGCGGGAGTCAATAGGAATGACTTGGGTTTTTCAAATAATGTTAGTATTCATTTTATTATTTGCCGGTTTTTTAGCAATATATATTAATTTTTCTAAAACTTATAAAATTAAAAATGAAGTACTTAACTTTATAGAGAAAAAAGAGGGTATGACTGATGGCATCGCTTCTAATCCGGGATCAATTAAGTTAATAACTAATTATTTAAAAACCCATAATTATGGTACTACCGGAGTATGTCCCAACGATGCGGGCTGGTATGGAGCAAAAGCATTGAATGGCAATTTATCAGATCTAACTGAAGCAATAAAAGGGGAAAAATATTATTATTGTGTAAGAAAAGTAGACAGTAATGATAATAAGAATCCTAATAAAGTATTTTATGAAGTACGGGTATTTTTTAAATTTGATTTACCAGTATTTGGTAATTTACATACTTTTTCAATCGAAGGAGAAACTGTGGATATAGATTTTCCCGCAGATAATTTGGTGGTTGCACCAGCAGACTAATAGGAGTGATATAGATGAATGTAATAGTAGCTAATAAATATGTAGCAATGTTATCTAATTTAAATATTGATTTAATTAAGAGTATGACGGGTGAATTTGAGGTTGATGATTTAATTAATACCTTTGATAATTTTTTCTTTAATAAGATGATTTTAGATATTACGGCGGTTAAGAATTATCAAGATATCGAAACAATTCAAAAGTTATCTTTTGGTTTAGATATGAGTAAAGTTATATTATTACTCGATGATTCTAATGTAGTAAATTCGCCTAATTATTTATCACAATTAGTTAGTATGGGTATTTATAACTTTACGAGAAATATCGATACCATTGCTTATTTAATTGATAATCCTAATACTTATAAAGATGTGGCTCAATTTCAACAACTAAGTGCGGGAGTTGGACATAATGAAGGATTTAGTAGTCACGGGGGGAAAGGCGATAAGTTTATCAATGATAATGTAATAATGCGTGGATTTGGGGGAACAAGGGTAATTGGTTTTAAAGATTTAACTGACCACGCGGGAGCGACAAGTTTAATTTATATGATAAAAAAACAAGCGGAGGTTAAATTTAAGGTATTGGCTGTAGAAGTAGATAAAAATGATTTTGTCTATTTGAATGATGGGGATTTAAGAAGTGTTAGTACGGCGGAATTACCATCAATTATTAAGAATCCTAATAGCGATTATGATATGATTTTAGTCGATTTAAACAGTAGTCCAGAAGAAAAGAATATAGGAGAAGTATTATATTTAATTGAACCATCGACGATTAAATTAAATAAAATGATTAGAAGAGACCGCAATATTTTAGATAAATTACGGAATATGAAAATAATATTAAATCAATCTTTACTTAATGATATCGATGTAAAAGATTTTGAATATGAAGCTAAGTGTAAAGTATTTTTCAATATGCCACCTTTAGATGATAAGAAAGAACAGCATAAAGCAATCGATGATTTAATAAGTTTATTGGGCTTTGGACAAAAACAACCAGTTAGTAAGAAAACTAATAGAGGGGGAAGTTTCTTTCAGATAGTTAAAGATGAATAATTATGTAAATTGACATATTTTACTTGACTTTTAAGGGGATAATCTATAAAATGATTATGTAAGAAGGAGTGGTTTTATGAGTCTTGGTTTTTGTACTAAAACTAAATCTATATGGAAATTAGTTGGGAAAGTATTTTTCATTTTCAAGATTGTTATACCTCTATTAATTATTTTATTTGGAATGATTGATTTAGGTAAGGCAGTTGTAGCAGCAAAGGATGACGAAATTAAGAAGTCAGTTAAGTCATTAGCAATGCGTGCTGTTGCCGGTGTAGTAATATTCTTTATCCCAACATTAGTCGGATTTATTTTCGGAATAGTAGATGAGTTTGATGAAGTAACTAGTGACTATGATATATGTGCTAAATGTGTTAGTTCATGGAATTGCTAATAAATAAGATAATTTAAACAATATTTATTTAAATATTGTTTTTTTTATGGTATAATTTCTCTGTATGAGGTGTTTTTTATGAAATACGGATATATTTTATTATTGGCAGTGTTATGTAGTTTTACTTTAGTAATAAAAACACAAGCTTTAGAAATAGCCAAATATGCTAGTGTTAGTTTAGCGGAAACAACCACTCAAAGAAGTACTAATTGTAAAGCAGTATTAGGGGATCCTAAAGATGAAAATTCTTTTGCTCATTTATTACAAGATATATTTGATGTTATTAAATTTGCTACACCAATACTAGTTCTAGCTTTAACTATTGTGGAATATGCCAAAGTTATTGCTAGTAGTGATAAAGATCAGATTGTTAAAGCTAATAAAAAGACTATTCAGAGAATAGTTTGGGGAGTAGTTCTTTTCTGTATTCCGATTTTATTGAATTATTTATTTGATTTATTAGGTATGTATGGTACTTGTGGTATTAGCTAGGGGGTGAGTTTGTGTTATTTGATTTTGGTGAATCTATTTGGAAAATATTCGTTGGTATATTTTTACTAATTGATGGAATTATTTATGGTTTTATTGATAAATGTTATCAATTATTTATGGCTCTAGCTTCAGCAAGAATTCTATCTAATGATGCTATCCAAACATTTGCAAATCGGGTATATATAATTGTCGGAGTGGTTATGTTATTTGTTCTTTCTTATTCAATATTGTCAACGATTGTTAATCCCGATAACACAAATAAAGGAAATTCAGGAGCAGGGAAGATATTGCAAAAAATTGTAATAGCAGTAATTTCTTTAGCAGTGGTTCCTTCTGTGTTTAACTTTTTGTATCGTATTCAAGATGTAATGTTAAGTCAAAATGTTATTGGCAAAATTATTTTAGGGGGATTTGAAAGCAAAGCTAATGGGCAAACGATCACCGGGGCTACTTTACAAGCAACAGATGCTGAAGGTAATGTTACGGGAAGTTTTTCAGCGGGAACGTATACTTTCGATGAAACTGAAGCAGTATATGAAGCGGGCGGAAAAAACCTAGCAGTGGAAACTTTTACACCTTTTTTCCAGCCACTTGGTAATCCTGATGAAATAACTGCTCACACAGCTAACTATGTAGCAAATCCAACTCTTGTTAGTGCTGGAGGATGGCTTTGTGCGGCTTCTTTAATCGGTTCAGGGGTAGCCACAGTATTGTCAGCGGGCGGAGCTTCGATTTTTTTGGCGGCATCAGTAGGTCATTGTATTATTAATCGTGGTGTTGCCGCTGCAAACACTGTTTCGGATATACTAAGTGGAAGAGAAACTAGTTATACAGAAGTTATGGCGGCCGCTGCCGGTGGCGATTGGCATCTTTTATCAATGTTGGCCGAAAATGTCGTTAATAATGAAATCGATTATACATTTATTATCTCATCAATTGTGGGAGCATTTATCGTTTACGTTTTAGTATCATTTTGCTTAGATTTAGGAGTTCGAGCAGCTAAATTAGCTTATTTCCAAATGATAGCACCAATTCCAATACTGATGAATATCTTGCCAAAAGGAGATAAGGTATTTAGTACGTGGACGAAGAAAACAGTTAATACTTTTTTAGAGGTATTTATTCGAGTGTTAATTATTTATTTTGTAATATATTTAATAGCAACTTTACCGGATTTAACTGGTGATTTCTGGGTCAACCCATTTAGTAATAGTCAAGTTATATTACCATCTAGTGGAGTAAAATTATTTGCTAAAGTGTTTATTATTTTAGGTTTAATTGTCTTTGCTAAACAAGCACCAAAATTAATTAGTGAGATGTTCGGTATTGATGGTGGAGGAATTAAACTTGGTATTCGCGAAAAACTTGCTGATGCGGGAGTTATGCGTGGAGCTGCAGCCATTGGCGGTGGATTACAAACAGCAGTTAGAAACTTTAATAATCAAAAAGGATGGCGAAGATTTACTAGTGCCGCAGCAGGTTTAGGTAGTGGTGCTGTAAGAGGATTTAATGGAGCCAAAGATGCGAAAACCTTCAGTGCGATGAATAAAGCAAGAGCCGAAGCGGTGGCTAAAGCGGAAGCTAGAAGAAATCAGCGAACTGAGAGAAGAAATTATCTTAATACAATGACTGATGAAGATGGTAATCAAGTTGGATGGTTAGAAGCTCGAGCAATCAACGCAAGAGATAATATTAAATCTTGGGCTGGTAGAGGACCAAGTACCGCGGCTTATGATATGTACGATAAGATTCAAAAACAAGAAAAAGCTATTAAGGATGCGACAGCCGAGATATTTAGTAAATATGATAAGAAAGATTTCTTAATAAATATGGCGCGAGGAGACTTTAAAGGTGATAACGCTGATGCAGCTTTTGCAATGTATCAAAGATATATTGAAGGTTATGGTATGTCTTATAAGGAAGCGGAAGCGAGACTTAAACAAATGCAAGCTGAAAATATGTCGGGTAGATCTGAAGCGGAACAAGTTCAACATGCGAGAGATGTTCAAGCAATGGAATCAATGTTAGCACAGTTGAAGAAAAACAGTATTTTAAAATTGGAAACAGATATCTACAACAATCGTAATGCAACTGATTTAAGAGGTACGGTGTTAGATGGTGTTAAGATAGATGAAGTAAGAGATATTTCTTCAAAAATCAATGTATTTGCTGATGAGTTTAATCGTAGTGGTATAAATACAAGTGCCGATGGTAATACAACAATCAACTTTAATGCGGGAGATGCCGGTAAGTCGAGCGATGATATCGCTACTGAAATGGGTCGATACAAGACTAAGATATCGCGAGAAATTGAAAGACAAAAACAACGAGAAGCAGCAACTAAGGGAGATAAGAAGTAATGTATGTTGATGAAAGAGAAGTAAACTCGTATAGAAGAATAACAGAGTTAATAAATGATTTATCGAGAACTTTAGAAAGTTATATCAGCGAAAATGGTAATAGTAGTTATGCTGTTATTAATTTAAATGGTAATCGACTTACTCTACGGGAAGTGCAGATATTGATAAATGGTTTAAAAAGAAGTACTTCGATAGAAGATGCAAGGAGAATGGTTCAATTAGAAAAACAGTTAGAAGAATTAATTAGGATAGTGAAAACAAAATTAATGATGGCTTCTTATACGGATAGTGATTTAAGTGAAATAAAAAGAGTGTTAGAAGCACTAACTACTCAATTACGGTATGGGAGAGATTTACCGGTGATAAGAGCTAACGAAAAAAGTAATTGGCGGTCTCTAACTTGGGATGATGTAGAAAGAATCCAAAGACAGATAAGTAATAGACAAGTGGAATTACAAAGTAAAAGAGGATATAGATTTTAAAAAGTGGGTGATTAAAAGTGAATAGGTATTTAATACCAGCAAACTCGAAGAAGTCGATGTTAATACTAGGATTTTTTACTCCTTTTGATTTAGTAATCTTTGGAGTAGGAGTAGCTTTTACATTAGGAATGTTATTCTTGATAAAAGCAAGTAATATGTGGATGTTATTATTAATGCTGTCACCGGCATTAATTACGGCATTTTTGGTAATGCCAGTTCCGCATTATCATAATGTAATGACATTACTAGGAAATATCTATAGATTTTATACTGGTAGAAGAGAGTATTATTGGAAAGGTTGGTGTGTGTGTGATGATTCAGAAAGAAGAAATGGCAGCAGGCGTAAAAACTTCTAGTAAATATACGGAAGATTGGTTACCAATTAAACAAATTATGAATGGGATGATTCAGCTAGATAATGGTTACTATGTAACGGGGATAAAAATAGCGCCGAAGAATATTTTTATTCTCGATCAAGGAACGCAAGATGCCATAATATTTAATCTAAGAAATTTTTATAATATGTTAGATTATGAGTTTTGGTTAGTAATAGCTGATAGACCTGTAGATATTAATATCTATTTATCCCAATTACAGTTATTATATTCCAAGACCAATAGTGGAATTATTAGAAAGTTAGTTATGCAAGATATCAACAAAGCAAATATGTTTATGGGAGCTGAGTATAACGTAGTCGATACGGAGTATTACATCTTATTTAAAGAGAAGAAATTAGAAGTAATTCAAAAGCGTATTCATAATATGATTAGTGCGTTAGCTAATTGTTCGCTTAATTCAACCCAAATATCGAATGCCGATATTCGAATGCTACTCGATAATTTCTTAAATGGGGGAGTTAAATCAACTTTAGGGACGGTGATGCCAGTATGAGTATCAAAAGTGAAATAGCTCCTAAGGGGTTAAATTTTAAACCGACAGAATTTATGATTGGTGATAAGTATGCAACAATATTGACGGCCATATCTTATCCAAAATATATCGATTATGGGTATCTATCGAATATTACGAATATTTCAGGCGTTAAAATTGTGGCTAAACATATACCAATAGAGTTTTCCACTTTACAAAAGATGTTAAATAAAGAAATTGCCGATTTGAAAATGCGTTATCAAACGGAGAATGATAAAACTACGCAAGAAAGAATTCGGCAGGATTATGAATCTTTGGAACAATTTATTTCGATGCTAGCAGCAACGCAAGCCAGGATTTTTGATTTTCAGTTACATATGATGATTATTGCGGATAATCAAGAAGAGTTGGAAATGAAAAAGATGCAATTACGGAGTTATATCGATGCTTTGGGAATGAGTGCAGTTCCTTTAATGTTCGAACAAGAAAAAGTTTTGAAATCAATTATTCCAATATTTCCTAAACAGGATATTGAAAGTAGAATTGGGACACCGATACCATCAGTTACTATCGCGGCGATGTATCCTTTTGTCTTTGATAGTGTTAAAGATCCGGAAAATGCGATGTTATTAGGAGTCGATTTCTCCGGTGGGGTTGTCTTATTTAATCAATTCTTATATAAAATTAAAAGAGAACACAATCGCAATAATGCCAATATGATTATTCTAGGTACTTCTGGTAGTGGGAAATCGACAGCTGCAAAGTTATTGTTGCGAAGCCATATTAGAAATGGATATAAAGTAGTAGCTATCGACCCAGAAGGCGAACTAGAAGAAATGTGCAAGACATTGAACGGTAGCTTCCTCGATTTAGGTAAAGGCGGCGAGTTTGGGATGATTAATCCCTTAGAAATCGTTGTCGATGCTGATGAAGAGGAGATAGCCCAAGGATTGGGATATACGGTATTAACAAGAACGATTCAATCTTTAAAAGCTTTTATGAAGTATTATTCACCTTCAATTGAAGATGATGTCTTAACGATGTTTAGTGAAGTAGTTCAAGATACTTATAAACGTTTTAAAATCGATTATGATACGGATTATCGGTCACTTACTTCGCAAGATTATCCAACTTTTGATGAGGTTTATGATACAATCAAAGGGCGTTTATTATCGATGCCGGAGAAGACACACGAACGCGATATCATGGAAAGATTGGAACTTAAAGTTCGACCATTAGTTAAAGAATTAAGATATTATTTTACAGGTCATACGACTTTAAAAATTGATAGTGATTTAATTGTATTTAATATTAAAGAGTTAATGACAGCTGATGAGAATATTCGTAACGCTTTATTCTTTAATATCCTTAAATATGCTTGGGGACTTTGTCTTGATAAAGAAGTGACTTCGGTATTATCCGTTGACGAAGCCCACGTGTTATTATCTAGTCATAATGAGTTAGGAGCTGAGTTCTTAGCCCAAATTCAAAGAAGAAGTAGAAAGTATAATGCGGGAACAATTATTATTACACAACAACCAACCGATTTTGCTGCTCCTAATTTAATAATGCATGGAAAAGCGATATTCGATAATGCTTCTTATTATTTAATAATGGGACTTAAGAAACAAGCTATTGAAGATTTAAGCTTATTAATCGATTTAAATGAGAATGAAATGGATGGTATAAAATATTATAATCAAGGTGAAGCCTTATTTGTTTGTGGTAGTAGGAGAATGCGCATAAGGATTATATGTACCCAAGAAGAATTAGATTCTTTTGGTGCTGGTGGCGGATTATAAAATAGGAAAAGGAGTGGATGATGATGACTGATGAAGAAAAAGATTTAGCTTCTTCGGAAGTAGAAGATCCATCCTCTTTTTTTGATGATGAACAGCCAGAAATGGCAGATTTAACTGGGGGATTGGATGAAGAAGAAGTACCGGTAGATATTCAAGCATCAAGGAATAGGGGAAGTTTAGGAAAAGGTATTGGCCGGGTAAACCCAATGAAAACGAAGTATAAAAATACTGATGATGAAGGTTTAAAAACAAATAGACATATAAGGGTTAATAAGAAAAGTAAAGATAGTAAAGATACCGAAAATAGTGAAGAAACGGATAATAGTCAAGCTTTAGTACCCCGTAGAGGTTTATTAGGTTCTTTATTAAATAAAAAAGATGAAGATAATAAGCAATCATCTGATGAAAGTGGTATGGATACCGTTAAGAAAGCGGTTAAAACAGTCACTGGAAGGGGCATTACATTAAAAGTTAAAATTGCAATTGTAGTATTACTCTTATTATTAGTTGCCTTACCAATCTTGCTGTTAGTGCTTTTGTCCGATTATGACGGGAATAATCGGAGCGGTATAAGTAATGGGCGGTATTATAATGCTGCGTGTAGTTCAATTACCGTGGTCGAATCATCAACTAATAGTAACGGAACTTATGACTTAGAAGAATATGTTGCGGGGGTTGTATCACGTGAAGTTGGGGGATTTAATGACGATGTTGTCTATCAAGTAGCGGCCATTGCTGCTAGGACCTATGTACTTAGAAATCACGATAATTGTACGATAGCGGGGAATTCGACAAGACAAGCTTTTGCACCGACTAATAATGAAAAAATTATTCAGGCAGTAGCAGATACTAATGGGGCGGTATTAATGAAGAATGGGGAATTAATATCGACGATGTATGATGCCTTAGCTATTATTGGTGAAAGTGGTAATGATTATATTATTAGTCAACAAAATCAACATATTCCTAAGAGTTGGATTTCGAGTCATCTAAGTGCTAAATCGATAGAATATTATAAGAACCATGCTCACGGTAAAGGAATGAGTCAGTGGGGAGCTTATTATTTATCGACGGAAAAAGGGTATGATGCCGAAAAGATTATAAAATATTATTATGGTGATGATGTGGAATTTGGTTCAATATTTGGCATTGGATCTTATGACAATTATACAATAGCGACATCATCGGGAGCAGCTGACCAAATCCACGAACCATTAAGAAATATTTTACAAAGTAGAGGGACGAGTGTTTCACAGTTTAACCAAGAAATGATGGAAAGTGTTATAGCAGCTGGTCCTGGTACGAGATACGGAGTAGTAGCAGCGGTTGCAGCAGTTGTTGGTAAGTTATGGGAACAATATCAAATAAGATTACCTTATACTTATTGTGGTGCCCATAGTTGTAATATTTTAGTTAATGGTAGAAATGTTAATAAAACCGGAGGTACATACTACGGAATCGATCCGGATTGGGGTAGTTATATAGGTAATTTTTATTATGGCGCATATGGACCTTATAACTACTATGGACCGGATTGTTCAGGGTTTGTTTCTTGGGCAATATTCAATGGAGGATTCAGTGGTGCTGGTGGCGGGGCAAATTCGCAAGGTCAGTTAGGACCTAGACATTTGCTTTCTAGTGGATTTATGGCCCAACCGGGGGATTTATTATCTAGTAGTGGACATATTATGATGATTATTGGGGTAGATCCGGAAAACCATTTGTATTATATAGCTCACGCTTCAAGTGGAGCAAGTGGTGTTAAAATAGATAAAGTCGATTATACTAATCGTAGTGATACAAGATATGTCGTAGATATGACAAACTTTTATAATACGCACGCTAATGTTACTGGGGCAGAAGATTATCGCAATAAATTTTTAAATAATATGTATACTTAGAAAGGGGATTATATGAAAAAGGGTCTTTTACTTATTTTAAGTTTATTAATATTTAGTGGTTGTACAGCGGAATATAATTTAAATATTAAAGGGAATAACTTTAATGAAGAATTAGTATTTGTGGGAAGTACGCAAGAAGAGAAAGAAGAAATTAAACAATATAAATTTTGGAATAATGCTTTTGTAGATGATCAAGTAAATAGTGAAACTAATGATAAATTAGAAGGAGTAGAGTATTATGACCAAGTAGTAATTGAAGATAATCTCCATTTTAAATATAGTTTTATGAAAAATAATTATCGCATGTCCAATATCGTTAATAGTTGTTATAAATCTTTTAATGCGACAGAAGTAAATGGAAAATATGTTATATCGACAAGTAAAGACTTCTTATGTTTTGATAATTATCCGAATCTTGAGAAAGTAACGGTTAAAATAAATGTCGATTTTCCAGTAAAAGAGCATAATGCTAATAATGTTTCTGGGAATACCTATATATGGGAAATTGTAAAAGGAAAAGAAGATAACTCAATATTTATTCAAGAAGGTAGTAAAGATGTTAGTCAAGATAAGCCTAATCAAGATATCCAAGATGAAATAATTACGGATGAAGGGGTAGAAGAAAAGAATAGTAAACAAGAACTAATTTATATCCTTATTGGTCTAGGTGGATTTGGTTTGGTATTATTTATTTTAGGGATGATAAAAAAGGGTAGATAATGAAAAATTATGTGGTATAATATCCCTAGTGTTTGGTGGTGAATTATGAAATTTAGAATATCGTCAAAGGACTTATTAATTTTTGCAATATTTTGTATTTTACTTTTATATTTATGTGCAATTGGAGTTTTGAATTTTGCAAGCATTGGTAATGATGGAACTTTTGCCGGACTTAATCCCTTTCCAGCATTTGGGCCAAAGTATTTACCGGTAACTTTAATTTTGTTTTTTATCGCTTTAATTATCATTTTTACGAGTGTTTCTTCGTATATTTTTGATAAGGAGAAGGGCTCGGGAATCGGAATTAAAGTTGGAGAAAAGAAAGAAAAGGGTTATTCAAGATGGGCTAAAGAAAAAGAGATTAAGGAAGATAGAGATGTAGCGATGGTAAGACCAGAGATGGTCGATAGTGATGTAGCAGGTATTCCTTTAATCAATAACGGTAAAGAAATATGGATTGATAATGGGGAGTATCATAATTTAGTAATTGGTGCTACCGGTAGTGGTAAATCAGAAACGATAGTTAAACCGCTTTTAAATATTCTTGCGAAAAAGGGCGAAAGTATGATTGTTACTGACCCTAAAGGTGAATTATATAAATCGAGTGCGGAATATTTAAAAAGTAGAGGTTATAAGATTATTGTCTTAAATTTCCGGGAACCGCAACATGGTAATGCTTGGAATCCCCTTACTTTACCTTATCAATATTATAAAGAGGGTAATAGTGATAAATCGACAGAGTTACTAGAAGACGTAGCATTAAATATCTTGTATGATCCGAATAATAAAGGAGAGCCATTCTGGGAGAAGAGTGCATCCGATTATTTCTCAGGGTTAACTGTCGGGTTATTTGAGGATGCTAAGGAAAATGAAATTAATTTAAATTCTATCAACTATATTAGTACAGTTGGGGAAGAAAAATTTGCCGCGAGTAATTTTATTAAAGAGTACTTTACTTTAAAGGGTGAATCTTCTAATGCTTATGTATTTGCTTCAGCTACTATTAATGCGCCGGCCGATACTAAGGGTGGTATTTTAGCGATATTTAGACAGAAGATTAGATTATTTGCTTCCCGAGAAAATTTAAGTGAAATGTTATCCCATAGTGATTTTGATATGCGAAATATTGGTCGGGAAAAAACGGCGGTATTCATTATCATTCACGATGAAAAGACAACATATCACAGTTTAGCAACGATCTTTATAAAACAATGCTATGAATCATTAATCGATGTTGCCCAAGAAAATGGTGGTAAATTACCATATAGAACTAATTTTATCTTGGATGAGTTTGCCAATATGCCACCACTTAAAGATGTAACAACGATGGTTACAGCTGCCCGAAGTAGAGCGATTAGATTTACCTTTATAATCCAAAACTATGCCCAATTAAAGCAAGTTTATGGTAATGAAAATGCCGAGACGATTAAAGGTAACTGCGGTAATTTAATCTATTTAATTAGTACCGAATTAGCAGCTTTGGAAGAAATTAGTAAAATGTGTGGGGAAGTTAAATCTAGCGAAAAAGATAAAACGGCGAGTACGCCGCTTGTTACCGTTACCGATTTACAAAAGCTCCAGTTATTTGAAGCGATAATTATTAGATGGCGTTTATCACCATTTCAAACGAAGTTGACACCAAACTTTAAAATGACTTGGGACCATAATTTTGGTTTAGCAGAATATCCGGTGAGAGAAAAAGAAGAAATCAAGCTATTTGAATTAAAAGATTTCGTTAAGGAAAAGAAAAGACAAAAGATGTTGAATTCACTAGCTACGACGGATGGACCAAAGAAAGATGGGGAATTAAATGTGCCATTAGGTAACGGCTTACCTATGGAGCCGCCTAAACCTTTTGGGGGATTTGGCGAAGGCAATAAAAATTTTGATTTAGATGCCATGATGCGTGATATCGATAAAAAGATTGCCGAATTAGATGCCGAAGAAGCAAGGCAGAAAGAACTTTTGGAAAAGAAGAAAGCGCCAACTAAACAGGTTGAAGTACCTAGCTTAAAGCAAGAAGAAAAACCAATGGTTAATAATTTCAATATCTATAATGAATTTGAAAATAAACCATTAGAAGAAGTAAGGCCAAAGGACGAAGCACCTAAACAAGTAGATATGTTGACTAATTTACCAAAACCAGCAGAGATAAAAGAAGGCATTGATTTAGAAACGACTTTGGAGTTACCAAAAGTTGAAGTACCAATTAACGAAGAACCACCAAAAGCTGTAGAGCCACCGGTTATTACGGAATTACCAAAAGTAGATAGCAATTTACCTAAAGAAGAAGTAAAAAGTTCACAAGTCGAAGAGGTTAAAGAAAATAAGCCAAAAGTCAATATCGATGTTGATAGTGTCATCGTCGATGATAATGTCGTTAGTGATGATGAATTCTTCGATGACTTCTTTGGGGATGATTATTAATAAATCTTATAATTATGGGGTTTTAGTTTAGGTAATAAATAAATACCATCATAGTATATAGTGGTGGTAGAATGAAGAGGATTAAATATAGTGAGTATAATTCGAGTATGGGGAAATTAATCGATATCGAAGATCCACTAACATATAGTGAAGGACATAAAAGAGAAAGTGTTAATATACCATATGAAAAATTATTATTTAATCATAAACAATTATTAGAATATAATACTCCTTATTATATTATTTGTCGTAAAGGGGTAAAAAGTCGAAAAGCTGTAAATATTTTAGAATTTTACGGTTATAATGTCACTCAAGTTACTAATGAGTGATTTTTCTTTTTAAATGTATTATAATATTGTTAGTGATTGTGATGTTAGAGTGGCTAGATAATGGAATAGTTAATTTAATAGAAAGTTTAGGAGTTTATGGACCGATATTAGGTTGTTTTCTTATACTTATTGAATCGATGTTACCGATGTTACCATTATTTGTATTTATTACTTTGAACTTTATGGTTTTTGGTAATCTAGTGGGTTTACTAATCTCGTGGTTTTTTACGGTAGTGGGTTGTATGTTATCTTTCTTATTATTTAGATATAAGATTAGGGGAGTATTTGATAAAAAGTTAAGAATTAAAAAACAAGTTAATACGTTAATGAAAAAAATTGATAATATGCGCTATACGACTTTGGTAATGATGATGGCAATACCTTTTCTACCAGCTTTTATGATCAATATTGCTGGAGGACTTTCGAAAATTAGTACGAGGAAATATTTCTTTGCCTTATTAGTCGGGAAGATATTTTTAGTATATTTTTGGGGTTTTATTGGGACGAGTCTAATTGAGAGTTTAACCAATCCAAAAATTTTATTACATATATTGATAATACTAGGTATAGCTTATGTAATAAGTTTAATTATTAATAAAAAATTATTTTTAGATGGAGATGATTAAGATGGAATATTTAATAATTGGTTTGTTAGTAATAGTAATTATTATTCTTTTAGTAATATTGTTAAGAGGCAATAAGAATGATGATATGATTGAAAGGTTAGGGAAATACGAAACGAATATTACGAAGGAGATAGGAAATTTTAAGGTAGATTTTAGTAATAATTTAAGGGATGATTTTGAACATTTAAATGATAAAGTTGAGAAAAAATTATTAGAGATTAATGACCGAGTTAATGAAAGAATAGAAAATAATTTTGAAAAAACGAATAAGACTTTTACGAATATTTTGGAAAGATTATCGAAGATTGATGAAGCGCAAAAGAAGATAGATAGTTTAAGTACAGAGATAGTTTCTTTACAAAGTGTTTTAACAGATAAGAAAACAAGGGGTATATTTGGAGAAGTAAATTTAAATTATATTTTGACGAGTGTTTTTGGGGAAAAGAAAGTTATCTATGATTTACAACATAAAATGAGTAATGGCTTAATCGTCGATGCGATATTATTTGCTCCTAAACCTTTGGGAACGATTGCGATAGATTCGAAATTTCCGTTAGAAAATTATCAGCGGATGACCGATAGAGAATTAAGTAATAGTGAAAGAGAGGTAGCTACCAAGTTATTCAAAAGCGATGTGAAAAAACATATCGATGCCATAGCTAGTAAGTATATAATACCGGGAGAAACTAGTGATGAAGCGATAATGTTTTTACCGGCTGAAGCGGTATTTGCGGAGATTAATGCATATCACGAAGACATCCTAGAATATGCTTATAAAAGAAGAGTATGGATATGTAGTCCTACAACTTTAATGAGTACTTTGTCGATTATTCAAATGATTATTAAAAATATGGAAAGAGATAAGTATGCGCAAGTAATTCATGAAGAGTTAAATAAATTGAGTTTAGAATTTGCTAGATATAAAGAACGGTGGGATAAGTTATCTAAGAATATTGATTCGGTAAGTAAGGATGTAAAAGAAATCTATACAACGACAGATAAAATCACCAAAAGGTTTGAAGCTATCAACGGGGTAGATAGTAAATTAATTACCCACGAAGATGATAAATAATTAAGTAAAGTTATTGTAAAAAATTGACACCAATTGTGTCAATTTTTATGTTTTTTTAAGAAATTATCAAAAATTTAAAGGAAAATGCCTAGTGGACGTATAACAAATATAGTAGAAGGGGAAATAATACAAGGAGGGACAATATGACAAAAATTGATCCATTATGGCGAGATTTTTTAATAGTAAGAATGTTAAATGATCCGCAAAATATCGACATCGTCGAAGAAATAATTGCTTTATTACTTAATGAACCTTTGGCAAATGTACGCGGGAAGGTTAAAGTATTAAATAGGAAACCGGAGATTAGGAGAGTTGATGATAGCCAAAAAGAAACCGATTTTGTTTGTGATTATGATGGGATCAAGATAAATATTGAATTTAACGTTAAACTTTATGAAAAGGTTTTAAGAAGAAATCTCGTTTACGTTTCAACATATAATGCTCAGCAATATCTATCTAAACAAAAGAAAATCAAAGATACAATTCAGTTTTTGTTTTGTGTTCAAAGTTTTAATAAATGTCATTTAATGGAAGAGTATCCTAATGTTAGTAACGGCAAGATTTTAAAAAATGGTTTACGCATTGTAGTAATTGACCTTGCTAAAGTTAAAAATATGAGGTATACTGAATGTGGAAGACTAGAAAAATTTTGCCAAGCATTACAAACAAAAAGCTTGGAAGAATTAAAATATTGGATTGGAGGTGTATTTGAATTAATGACAACTGAAGAGAAACTATTGGCAAAGATGAGCAGCATCTATGAAGAAGTAACAGAAGAAAACTACTATGAAAGAGCTATAATAGAAAATCAGATAGCGAAAACGATAGACTACTTAGAAATCGAAGCAGAAGAAACAATCAATGCGCATAAAGATGAGTGGTTTAAAGATGGTGAAGCTAAAGGTAGAGCCGAAGGAGAAGCTAAAGGCAGAGTTGAGGGGGAATCTAGAAAACAAGAAGAAATAGCTAGAGCGATGTTAAAAGACAAAATTGATAAGAATATCATTGCTAAATATACTCAATTGCCTTTATCAAAAATTATGCTCCTTTAATTAATATTATTATGATTTATTGAATGGTTAAAAAAATTCTTCTAGCATTGCAAAGAGAAAGCTTGGAAGAATTAAATATTGGAATGGAGGTGTATTTGAATTGATAACCACTAAAGAGGAATTATTGGCAAAGATGAACTGCATCTATGAAGAAGTAACAGAAGAAAACTACGATGAAAGGGCTATAATAGAAAATCAAATAGCAAAGACTATAGACTACTTAGAAATCGAAGCAGAAGAAACAATCAATGCCCATAAAGATGAGTGGTTTAAAGATGGTGAAGCCACAGGAGAAGCCAAAAAACAAGAAGAAATAGCTAGAGCGATGTTAAAAGACAAAGTAGATAAGAATATCATCGCTAAATATACTCAATTGCCTTTATCGAAAATTATGCTTCTTTAATTATCTAAAATAGAAAATAACAAATAAACCAACAATAATACAGTAGATGGAGAATTTCCATAGTTTACCTTTCTTAACAATGTTAGATAACCATTGATAAGCAAAGTAAGTAACAATTATGGAAAAGATCATTCCAATGACATAAGGAATTAATACGGTATTTAAATTATTAGAACTAATTAAATCCGTAACTCCTAGAGCCATCGCAGCGAGAGAAACAGGGAAATATAACATAAAAGTGTATTTTAAAGCTGTTTCTCTTTTAAAATGGCAAAGAAGGCATCCAACTAAAACTGTACCACTACGACTGATACCAGGAAGAATGGTAATCATTTGAATTAAACCAATAATAATGGCATCTTTATAAGTAATATCTTTGTCTTCTTTATCCCCTTTCATATTCCGAACTATAAAGAGCATTAAAGCGGTAAAAAGTAAAGCCACGCCAACAGCCCGAACACTCATTAAATTTTCTACTTTATCTTTAAATAGAAGTCCGGCGATACCAACAGGAATAGTACCAATAATCACTAGTAAACAATATTTAAAATCATTATAATTTAATTTTCTTTTTTCCTTTTTAAAAACATAAGTGAAAAAACTTTTAACTAATTTAATAATATCGTTGCGAAAGATAAATAAGATAGCTAAAAATGAACCAAAGTTGACAATAGTTTCAAAGTTTAAATCATTAAACATATTCGTATTAAATAATTCTTTAAAGATTAAAATATGACCACTGGAAGATATAGGTAGGGGTTCAGTAAGACCTTGAATAATACCTAAAATAGCATATTTAATAAGATTAATAATTTTCATAAGATCACCTTTAATAATTATATAATATTTTATGAAATAGGGGAATAGATTATTATAGGGATTAATATGGTTAAAATAATAATGTTAATAATCGGGATATTATTAACAAGTATAAGTATATTATTTATTATTTTATATACTAATTTAATGGTTATGGGGTATAGTTTTTTAGATTATGTGAAAGTTATTAGTAGTAGAGTAGAATGTCTAATAGGACTTTTAGGAATAAGTATAATTTTATTAGTATTGAAAGGATGGAAGATACGTGAAATATTATTACGATATAAGAGTAAATATTAATGAGGAGTTATATGATTTTTATGAATGGAGTAAATTAGATGAAATAGAACATATTAAAAGAATACCGATATTTAAAATAAGTAGTAATGATTTTAATTTAATTATTAATAATAGGATTAAAATAGATAGTGATACTTTAAAGATGATTAAGGGTAAAGTATTAGGATATAATAATGATTTAGTGATGAAAAATGGGATATTATTTACGGATATGTATGGATCAGTAGTAGTAGAATTTAATGATAAAGGGGAAGAGATAGGAATAAGTAAATTATTAATGAGTGATGATTTAGATGTGATGGAGATAGTTCTAGCTATTCCTTTTAGTGAAGTAGTAATAAAAGGTATAGCTAAAAGAAATAGTAAATCTTTAAGACAGGATGAAATAGTGAGAAATTTCTTAAGAGTAGAATATAATACTTTATTAGATAATAATAATTATGAAAAATTAAAATTTCTAGGATATGAAAGATTTGGGAAGAATATAGCTAAAGATAGAGTATATAAAATGTTAATTAAAGATTTAGATAATATTCAGAAAATACATTATGATTTATACGAGTTAATTAAATTATCATATAAAAAAGTGCCAATGGGCACTTAACGTTCTAATCCTAGTAAATGATATACTTGTTTTAGTTTTTGACTAGCTATTTGGTTAGTTTTTTCTTTACCTTGATTTAATACTTCATCAATAATATTAGAAGAGATAATCGATTGATATTTAGTTTGAATATCTTGAAGAGTAGTAGCAACAATAGAAGCTACTTCTTTTTTTAATGTTCCATAATTAGTATCTTTAAATTTATTTTCGACATCATTAAGTGGTATATCCGTAAGAGCAGAATATATAGTTAATAAATTAGAGATACCTGGTTTATTTATAGGGTCATACTTAATAGTATTATCAGAATCCGTAACGGCACTCATTATTTTCTTTTTAGCTACTTCAGGATCATCTAATAGAAGAATAGTTCCTTTATAATTATCACTAGATTTACTCATCTTTTTAGTAGGTTCTTGTAAATCCATTATTTTAGAACCAACTTTAGTAATTAATGGTTCCGGTATTTGAAAGATATTACCATATTTTTTATTAAAACGAATAGCAATATCTCTGGCAAGTTCAACGTGTTGTTTTTGGTCGATACCAACAGGAACATAATCAGCATCATACAAAAGGATATCGGCAGCCATCAATATTGGATAAGTAAATAAACCGACAGAGACATTTTCACCTTTACTAGTTTTATCTTTATACTGAGTCATCCGACTAGCTTCACCCATATAAGTAGTACATTCTAAGACCCAAGAAAGATTAGCATGGTATAAATTCTCAGATTGTAAATAAATCGTATTTTTTTGTGGATCAATACCACAAGCTAGATATAGAGCCACATTCTTTCTAATGCGTTCTTTTAATTCTTGGGGGTCTTGGGGGACAGTAATAGCATGTAAATCAGGAACAAATAAATAAGAATCATAATTATCTTGATATTCTTTCATTTGCTTAATCGTCATTAAACTACCAAGAGTTAATTCACCACTAGGTTTAAGACCGGTTAGAGTTTTCTTCATAAATATCACATCCAATAATATTTTAGCACAGAATGTATAATAAGTGTATAGATTGTACAAAATAAAAATAAGAAAGAAAGGGAATTTGATGAAGAAAATATTACTAGTTATTGTTTCATTATTTTTTATAGTAGGATGTTCTTGTGCGATTACCAATGATGCTGCAAGTGCCACAAGAGAATATTTTAATAAGTTTAAAATGCACGATGAAGGAATTATTAAAGAATTAGAAGATTATGTGGAAAAACAAGATTTAACGGAAAGCCAAAAAGAAACTTATCAAGATGTTTTAAAAAGACAATATAAAGATATGAAATATGAAATTATCGATGAAAAATATGATGGCGATAAAGCAACAGTTAAGGTTAAAGTAACCGTATATGACTTATATAAAAGTCAACAAGATGCTGATAAATTTCTATTAGATAATCGCGAAGAATTTAATGATGAGTCCGGAATACACGACGCCGCTAAATTCTTAGAATATAAATTAGAACAAATGAAAAAACAAGAAGAAACTGTTGATTATACAATCGATGTTAAATTAGAAAAAAATGAAAAAGATAACTGGGAAGTTCAACAGTTATCCGAAGAAGATTTAGAAAAAATTCATGGAATATATAATTATGAAAACTAGTATTTAGTTTTCTTTTTTAGTATATGGTTTTTTTTCGTCAGTACGACCTAATAAATAATCAATAGATGTCCCATAGAAACTAGCTAACTTATCTAATTTTTCAATAGGAATATTATTTACTCCTAGTTCATAACGCGAGTATTGCGCTTGCGTAATATCTAATATTTTAGCTACTTCACTTTGCTTTAAATCCCGGTCTTCTCTTATTTCTTTGATATTGGCAATATCCATAAAATCACCTAAAATTATTTTAACTTATATACCAATAGTGAATTGACATTTATGCGTTTTACGTATATAATTTGACTATAATATGCGTAGAACGTATGCAAAATAGTATACTAATAGCAAAATTGGAGGTACATAATGAAAGAGTTTAACCCCGAAAAAGAATATAAAAAACTAAATAGAAAATTTACAAAAAAACATTTGCTAATAATAACAAGTGTTATTTTCGTATTAGCAATAATTGGCATATCTTTTGCTAATTATTCAGTAAATCCTAATTCAATATTAATAATAGATAGTAAAGTAGGGGAATTTAGTAAAGG
>CANQMM010000012.1 GCA_947624955.1 uncultured Bacilli bacterium
GCACTTTAGTGCAGGCCAATAATAAAGCCTTTTAGGCGCAAATGAAAAACCACCAGCTAAGCTGGTGGATATTTATTTTAAAGAATTTACCATCTCTTCGTATTCTTTCTTAATTTCTTCTAATCTTTCCCTCGTCGTTGCTTCAAATCTTAATGTGAGATTTGGCCCCGTATTACTCGCTCTTACTAAAGCCCAGCCATCTGCATATGTAACTCTTACGCCATCGATATCATTAACTTTTAACCCTTTAGCTAGACAAATATCTTTAATCTTTTTAACTATCGTAAATTTATTGTCATCACTAACTGCTACTTTAATCTCCGGAGTATTATAATAAATATTAATTCCTGCTAACAATTCACTAATACGTTTATCTGTTTTACTAAGTATTTCAATTAATCTTAAAGAAGAATAAATCCCATCATCGATTCCCGGCCATCGATCATTGAATACAACGTGTCCTGATAACTCGCCACCTAAAGGAATATTATCCATATTTACTTTACTTCGGATATAAGAGTGTCCACCAACGCGGTAGCAGATTGGCTCCCCACCTAATTTAATAATCTCATCTTCCAATGCTTTACTACTCTTAACATCAAAAACTATTTTTTTATTGTCTACTTTAGGTAATAAATCTCTAACAAACATAATCATAATCTTATCGGCAGGTATCCACTCCCCATTTTCTAAGATAACTCCTAATCGGTCGGCATCACCATCATACCCAATTCCTAAATCCGCACCACTAGCTAATACTTCTGCTTTTAATTGTTCTAAATTACTTGCAATCGCTGGATCAGGGTGATGAGTAGGGAAGTTGCCATCACTAACGCCATTGATAATTTTATAATCGATATTCAACTCTTTAAATATCGTCTCCAAAAAAGGCGAAGCGGTGCCATTAGCGGGATCTAGAATAACTTTAACTTTTCGCTTACCTAATTCAATTCTTGATTTAGCAAAACTTGCATAGTAGGGAACAATATCAAAATCTTTAACTACTCCTTGACCTTTTAGAAATTTTCCATTTAAAGTATAATCGCGAAAATCATAAACTTGTTCTCCTCTAGCCATTCCATACTTATCAAAGCTAAATTTAAAACCATTATCATCTTTCGGATTATGACTAGCTGTCACCATAACACTAAATATCGTCTGACATTTCTTAGTGGCATAAGCACACATCGGCGTAGTAACTAATCCTAAATTAATTACATTACATCCGGAATCGGTAATCCCTTTAATTAAGTTACTAGCTAAATTAGGGCTACTTAATCTATTATCTCTTCCGACTACAACAGTTTTCCCATTATATTTTTCTTGAATATAAGACCCATAACTAAGACCTAAAGTATAGGCAAAATTATCATCGATATCAGTAGGATAAACACCTCTTATATCATATTCTCTAAATACTTTACCATTCATATAAATACCTCTCTATCATTTATGATTATATCACGTCTTAATCCAATTACTCAAGATTTACAAATCCCTAATTATATGTTAAAATGTATTTATTGAAGGAAACTTCATAAAATAAAAAAGGAAGCATTCAGTTTTCTCAAGTTGAGTGCCTACCTAATTTAATTGTGTATAGACACTCATTCTAAGATTTATATGAATGAGTGTCAATTTTTTATTACGATTACTAACCAAGTTAGTAGAAATAAAATGATAGTAATGGATTTTAAAACTTTTAAAATAAAAGTTCTAGTTTTCATTTTATCAAACCTCCCTTCTATAAAGAATGGAGGTAGACACTCAACAACTGAAATCTCCCTAAATAAATTATAGCATATCCACAATGAGTAAATCGAATATTTACAAATATCTAATGCTATGTTAAAATGTATTTATTGAAGGAAACTTCATACAATAAAAAGGAAGCATTTATTTTTCACAAGTTGAGTGCCTACCTTATATATAAGGATGGGACACTTATCTAAACGATGAGTGTCATTTTTTTATTAAAACTATCTTGATGATAAGGAGAAATAAAATGATAGTAATGTATCGAAGAAGCTTTATTATGAAAACATACTCAGTGGCTCAATGCTTCCTATAAATTTTAATAAGATTGGTTGACTTTTCCTCAAATAATCTTTATAATTAAATCCATAAAGCAATTGATGAAGACGGCAATATTTGAGTATTTAAAAGAGAGTTGCTTAACTTGGTGGAAAAGCAATTAAAAAAAGAGTATTGCAAATCACTTCTAATGTGTTACTTTGAAATTAGTAAAAGTAAACGCATCACTCCCGTTAAGAGTTTAAGTGTATGACAAGTTCATAAACTAAGGTGGTACCACGAATAATTCGCCCTTAGATTGTGAACTTTTTTATTTTCTCATCCGTTGCTTAATAGAAAAAGGTGGCAAAAATATGAAAAATTTTAAAGAACTCGACAAAAGACCGGTAAGAGAAGTAGAAGCATCAATTAGTGAATCTTGGCAGAGTATCAATCATATGCACGATAGACAAGTAGAGCAAAATGAAAAGAATGCTACATTCGTCTTCTATGATGGTCCAGCATTTGCTAATGGTTTCCCTGGTCTTCATCATATGGTATCCAAAAATTTAAAAGATACCATTACTAAATATCACGTTATGAATGGTAAAAAAGTAATTCGTAAAATTGGTTGGGATACTCATGGCTTACCAATCGAAAATCACGTTGAGAAAAAATTAGGTATTTCCTCTAAAAAAGAAATCGAAAAACTTGGTGTTGAAAAGTTTAATGAAGAATGTCGTAAAAGCGTTAGAGAAAATGAAAATGCCTTTACTGATTTAACACGTAAAATGGGTCAATTCTTCGATGTCGAAAATCCTTATCTAACATATAAAAATGAATATATCGAAACTGAATGGTGGATTCTAAAAAATATGTATGAAAAAGGATTGTTCTACGAAGGCACAAGAGTAGTCCCTTATTGTCCGCACTGTGGAACAGGTCTTGCTACTCACGAAGTTGCCCAAAACTATCAAACTGATACGGCTATAACGGTCATCGCCCCATTTAAAAAGAAAGATGAAGATGTCTATTTCCTTGCTTGGACAACAACGCCTTGGACGTTAATCGCTAATGTTGCCTTATGTGTTAACCCTAATGAACATTATAGTTTAGTCGAATCTAAAGGGACTAAATTCATAATGGGTACCGCTTTAGTATCTAGTGTCTTAGGCGAAGATGCAACTATCTTAAAAGATTACTTAGGTAAAGACTTAGAATATATGGAATATGAACAATTAATTCCTTCCTTTGCCGTCGATAAAAAAGCTTTCTTCGTAACTTGTGATGATTATGTCACGATGGAAGATGGTACTGGTATCGTTCATATTGCTCCGGCTTTTGGTGAAGATGATGCTAATGTCGGCAAAAAATATGACTTACCTTATTTAAATCCTGTTGGGAAAGATGGCTGCTATGTCGGTGGTTTATGGGATGGTAGATTTGTTCACGATGTTAATGAAGAAGTAGTAGATTACTTAAAAGAAAATGGTAAATTATTTAAACGGCAAAAGATTAGCCATGAATACCCTCATTGCTGGCGTTGTGATACTCCATTAATTTATTACTCAATGCCAAGTTATTATATTAAAGTAAGTGCTATGACTAATGATTTAGTTAAATCTAATGCTCAAGTTAATTGGTATCCGGCTTACGTTGGTGAAAAAAGGTTTGCCAACTGGCTTGCCAATGCTCGCGATTGGAATGTTTCCAGAAGCCGTTATTGGGGTAGTCCAATTCCGTACTTTAAATGTGAATGTGGTCATACCTGTATGATTGGTTCAATTGCCGAATTAAAAGAAAAAGCTATTGAAGATATTCCTGAAGACTTCGACTTACATAAACCATATATCGATAATGTGCATTTAAAATGTGCCAAATGTGGTAAACCGATGACTAGAATACCTGATGTTCTCGACTGTTGGTTTGACTCTGGTTCGATGCCATTTGCGCAATACCACTATCCATTTGAAAATCAAGAATTATGGGAAAGTCAATTTCCGGCGGACTTTATCTGTGAAGGTATCGATCAAACTCGTGGGTGGTTCTATACTCTTATGGTTATCTCCACATTCGTAAAAGGTTGCTCACCATTTAAAAATGTCTTAGTTAATGACTTACTACTCGATGCCGAAGGCAAAAAGATGAGTAAATCAAGAGGTAATATCGTTGAACCATTTACCACGATTAAAGAATATGGCGCTGATACTGTAAGATTCTACTTACCATATGTATCGCCAGTATGGACTCCATTAAAATTCGATATTAACGGTTTAAAAGAAGTTTATTCTAAATTCTTTAATCCTTTAAAAAATACTTATAGTTTCTTTGCAATGTATGCTAATATCGATAAAATCGACACCGATAAGTGTAATGTTCCTTATAAAGATCGTGAAGAAATCGATAAATGGTTATTATCTAAATATAATAAATTAGTTCGAGATGTCCGTAATGCTTTTGATGAATATGACTTAAATAAAGTAGTTCACTACTTAGCTAATTTTGTATCTGAAGATTTATCTAACTGGTATATTAGAAGAAATCGTAATCGTTTCTGGGGTAGTGAACTAGATAATTCGAAAAAATCAGTTTACATAACTACTTACGAAGTATTAGTAGGATTATCTAAATTAATTGCTCCAATAACCCCATTTGTCTCTGAAGAATTATATCGTAACCTAACTGGTGAAGAATCCGTTCACTTTAGTTCCTATCCGGTAGTTGATGAAAGCTTAATTAATGAACATATTGAAGAGAGAATGGATTTAGTAAGAAATCTAATTAGTATCGGTAGATATGTCCGTGAAGAAGCCAAAATCAAAGTTCGTCAACCACTTAGTGAAGCTTTATTAGATGGTAAAAATGAAGCCTTAATTAAAGACTTAGTTCCTCTAATTAGCGAAGAATTAAATGTTAAAAAAATCGAATTTGTTAAAGACCTATCTACTTATATGAACTTTACTATTAAACCGGATTTTAAAACGGTTGGTAAAACCCTCGGCCCTAAAATTAAGAGTTTTCAAGCTCAACTAGAAGCCTTAAGTCCTGAAGATATTGCTAAACTCCAAAACAATGAAACAGTAACAATCACTTTAGACGGTGAAGAATTAACGGTAACTAAAGATATGACCGATATTCGCATCTCTTCCAAAGAAGGTTTTAATGTCGGTATGGATAATGGTGAATTCATTATTCTAAATACCGAATTAACTGAAGATTTAGTACTTGAAGGTAATGCCAGGGAGATAATTTCCAAAGTTCAACAATTACGTAAAAATTATAACTTTAATATCACTGACCGTATTATTATGTACTATAACGGTGATGAAGAAATTACTAAAACTATTACTAAATATACCGAATATATTTCTAAAGAAACATTAAGTACAAAAATTCTTCCAAAAGATAACTTAGAAGAAAAACTAGATATTAATGGTCATACTATGACTATCGAATTAGTTGTTACTAATTAATATTTTAAACTTGGAAAATCTTATTTATTTTCTCCCATATTTGTAATATAATTTAATTAGGAAAGTGGTTTTTATGAGTAGTTGGATGAGTTGGTTAATAATAATCTTAATTTTAACTTTTATTGAATTATCGACTGTCAATTTAGTATCGGTATGGTTTATTGCTAGTGCCATCCTCTCGTTGATAGTTTCCTTCTTTAGTGATTCCTTTCTTTTGCAGTTTGCCATCTTTGTTCTCGGAGGATTAGTATTACTTTTAATAACGAAACCATATTTAGTTAAAAAGTTAAATAAAAATGATACCAAAACCAATATCGACAGGATAATCGGGATGCAAGGCAAAGTAACCGAAGCTATCCACCCTAATGAAATAGGGGAAGTTTATGTCGATGGTAAAAGATGGAGTGCCTACTCCGAAGAAGAAATAGGTGTTAATGAAATGGTGACAATTTTAGCTATAAATGGCGTAAAATTGCATGTAAGAAAGGAGTAAAAATATATGGATATCTTAGTAGTCATCTTAATATTATTAGCTATTTTAGTAATTCCGAATGTCAAAATTGTTCCGCAAGCTCAAGTTTATGTGATTGAAAGGTTAGGGTCATACTATACCACTTGGCATAATGGTCTACATATTAAATTGCCTTTTATCGACCGGATTAGTAATAAAGTGACTCAAAAGGAAATTGTTAAAGATTTCGCCCCACAACCGGTAATTACCAAAGATAATGTTACAATGCAAATTGATACCGTTGTCTATTTTCAAATAACTGATGCCAAATTATATACTTATGGTGTTGAATATCCTATCAGTGCGATTGAAAATTTAACTGCTACCACGCTTCGTAACATCATAGGGGAACTCGAACTAGACCAAACTTTAACAAGCCGTGACATTATTAATTCGAAAATGCGTTCCATTCTTGATGAAGCAACCGATCCTTGGGGAATTAAAGTTAATCGTGTCGAAGTTAAAAACATTATTCCACCAAGAGATATTCAAGAAGCAATGGAAAAACAAATGCGGGCTGAACGTGAACGAAGAGAAAAAATTCTCCAAGCTGAAGGCGAGAAAAAGTCTTCCATCCTCATTGCGGAAGGTGAAAAAGAAAGTGCTATTCTAAGAGCTGATGCCCAAAAAGAAAGTCAAATCCGTATCGCCGAAGGTGAAGCGGAAGCCCTACTTAAAATAAAGGAGGCCGAAGCTGAAGGCATTAAACTATTGAAAGAAGCTAAAGCCGATAAAAATGTTCTTGCTTTAAAAAGCTTCGATGCCTTAGATAAGTTAGCTAATGGTAGTGCTACCAAAATTATTGTTCCAGCTGAATTACAAGGTATCGCCACTCTTGGTACCACTATTAAAGAAGCTATGAAAGAAAGTAAATAGTATAAACTATTTAAAATCATCCAATCTAAAAATAGAAAGGATGATTTTTTAATGGAAAAAGTACCTGATATTATCTCAACTAAAGATTTAAGTTATATCGAAGATATCTTTAATTGGAATTTTACCGCCGCTAAAAAAGCTTTAAGCGACGCTAACTGTGTCCAAGAAGGGTCTATTAGTAAAACACTTTACGAGGTCTACAACTTACATTACTCAATTTGTAAGAAATTAATTAAACTATTAAATCAAGGAGGTCAAAATGGCAACAAGTAAAATTAAAAATCCAGAAACTAAAGTTCCTAAAAATAGTGAAATGAATGACCGCGATTATTTACTCGATGTTTTAGAAACCATCAAAAATATGCATACTAATATGGCTACCGCCCTCAATGAAGCAAGCAACGCAAGACTATATAATGAATTTTTAAAAATAACGGATGAAATATCCCTAATGCAAAGAAAATTATATAATCTAGCTTTCCAAAAAGGTTGGTATACAATAGAAACAAGTAAAGAAAGCAAAATCAAAGAAACGATTAATAAATTGAATACCAAGTTAGAAGAGTTGAAATAACTCTTTTTATTTTGCAAAAAAATCATTATAATAAATGTAGAAAGAAGGTATTTTATGTACGCCAAAGTCTTAATCGAATATAACAATAAACAAGTTGATAAAACCTTTACTTATAAAATACCTGACTATTTAACTAATCTCCAAAAAGGAATGAAAGTCACTGTTCCTTTCGGTATTGGTAGCCATACTATTAACGGCTTTGTTACGGATATCACGGATACCTATGAAGGCGATTATGATATTAAAGAGATTATCGATGTTAAAGACCCGGAACTAATTCTAAATGAAGAACTTTTAGCAATTGGCGAATATTTAAAAGAATTAACTCTTTGTAGTACTATAACGGCCTACCAAACAATGTTACCTTCTAGTTTAAAAGTTAAAGATCAAAAAAGTAATTACACTAAATATATAACTTATGTCGAATTAGTAAGCGAAGAAAAAGCCCAAGAATTTTTGAATTCTAATCCTGTATCTAAAACGCAAAAATTTATAATCGAAGATCTATTAAATAAGAAAAGAGTCTTAAAGACGACTTATTCGAGTACGGCCTTAAAAGTACTTATTACTAAAGGTTTAGTCCAAATAATTAAAGAGCAACAATACCGTCTTAATTACCAAAACCAAGTTTCTGAACCGCTACCTTTAACTGAAGAACAAGCTAAAGCCGTCGAACAAGTCGAATTTGCTACTAATAATACTTATCTTCTCTATGGCGTTACCGCTTCCGGTAAAACCGAAGTATATATGCAGTTAATTGCTAAAGCTTTAAAAAATCACCAAACCGCTATTCTTTTAGTTCCGGAAATTACCTTAACTACCCAAATTGTCAACCGTTTTTATGCCCGCTTTGGTAATCAAGTAGCGATTTTACATAGTGGTTTAAGTGACGGTGAAAAATACGACGAATACTTGAAAATCTTAAGAGGGGAGGTAAGTATCGTTATCGGAGCGCGGAGTGCCATCTTTGCTCCTTTAAAAAATATTGGAATCATTATCATCGATGAAGAGCATTCCCCAAGTTACAAACAAGAAACCAATCCGCGTTATCACGCTTTAGATATTGCAAAATTTCGCAGTAAATATCATCAAGCACCTCTAATACTTGGTTCAGCTACGCCAACTCTCGAATCGATGGCTCGGGCCGAAAAAGGCGTATACCATTTCCTTTCTTTAACTAATCGTATTGGAGCGGCTCAAATGCCTAGCATCGAACTAATCGATATGCGTAAAGAATTAAAAAATAATCGCTCGATAATCAGTAAAAAACTCTTAAATAAAATGCAAACGTGTCTAGCTAATCACGAGCAAATAATTCTCTTATTAAATCGCCGTGGACATTCCACGACTATTACTTGTCAAAATTGCGGATATATTTATAAATGTCCTTACTGTGATATTACCTTAACTTATCATAAATCATCCAATGTCTTACGTTGTCATTATTGTGGGTATTCCCTCATTAAAAAAGATACTTGTCCAAATTGCCACGAAGAAGGTTTAATCTTTTTAGGTACCGGCACGGAAAAACTTGAAGAGGAAATCCAAAAACTCCTTCCGACGAGTCGCATAGTCCGGATGGATGCGGATACGACCCAAAATAAAGGCACTCATCAAAAAATTATTGATGCTTTTGCTAATCACGAATATGATATCCTATTAGGTACGCAAATGATTAGTAAAGGACTCGACTTTCCCAATGTTACCTTAGTCGGTGTCATCAATGCGGATGCATCATTAAATATTCCCGATTTTCGTAGTAGTGAAACAACATATGCTTTATTGAGCCAAGCATCGGGGCGAGCAGGGCGGAGTAATAAAAAAGGCCAAGTCTATATTCAAAGCTATAATCCGGATAATTACACTTTAAAATGTGTAACTAATAATAATTATTTAGCTTTCTATCGCTATGAGATGCAAAACCGCAAACTCTTATCCTACCCGCCATATTACTATCTAACTAGTCTTAAAGTGGCTAGTAAATCATATGATTTAGCTAGTAGTGAAATTAATAAAGTCAAGAAATATTTAGAAGAACACTTAACCGCTACGACAATTATTTTAGGACCAACCCCGGCCGCGAATTTTCGCGTAAATAATGTTTATCGTTTTCAAATCATCTTAAAATATAAAAAAGAACCTAATTTATTGCAGACTCTTCAAGAATTAGATCATTTATTTCTTCTAAATAATCAAGCCTTCTTAGAAATAGACCTCAATCCTGTCACTTTATAAAAAAATATGTTATAATTGAAAACGGTGATATATCGTGAATAAAATCAAAATTGTCTTTATGGGTACTCCCGAATTTGCTGTACCTGTTCTTGAAAGTTTAATTGCCACTTATGAAGTAGTATTAGTTGTTACGCAACCCGATAAATTAGTCGGCCGCCATCAAGAATTAAAGTATTCGCCTATCAAAGAGGTAGCTCTAGCTCATAATATTCCTATCTTTCAACCCCAAAAGATTCGTGCCGACTTTGCCCCAATCATTGCTGCACAACCTGATTTAATCGTTACGTGTGCATACGGGCAAATAATTCCGAAAACCCTGCTTGATCTTCCTTCCTTAGGATGTATTAATGTCCACGCTTCTTTACTACCCGAACTAAGAGGAGGAGCACCTATCCATAAAGCGCTCATCAATGGTTTAAAGAAAACCGGAGTAACTATTATGTATATGGATGAAGGTATGGATAGTGGGGATATCATTACGCAAGCTGAATATATAATTAAAGATACAGATAATGTCGGTACTTTACACGATGCGTTAAGTACCTTAGGGGCTAATTTATTAATGAAAACGCTTCCTAGTATTATTGCCAAAACTAATTCGCGGACCCCGCAAGATGTTACTAAAGCTACCTATGCTTATAACATTAAAAGGGGGGAAGAACATTTAGAGTTTAATAAAACCTCTCAAGAATTAGTTAACCAAGTTCGGGGTTTAAATCCTTGGCCACTAGCCAACTTAATCCTAAATGGGGAAGAGATTAAAGTACTTAATGCTTACACCGTCGATAATGCTAGTAATTTGATGCCAGGAACCATCATCGACTTAACTAAAGATGCCATAATCATTAAAACTCAAGATCGGGCCTTAGCCATAACCGAATTAAAACCCTTCGGCAAAAGAGCTATGTCCGCAAAAGATTATTTAAATGGTATCGATAAAAATAAATTAATGCATAAAATAGTGGAGTAAACGATGAAAAAATATATTCAAGCCTTATGGCAAAATAAAAAAACTCAAGCGGGGATTAAACTAATCTTATGGTTACTAGCCATCTTAGCTTTAGTCATAATTGAAAAGTATCTTCTTCATTGACTTCCATTATTTATGGTGTTAATATAAACGTATCATTTTTCTCTAAGGGGGGGACATCTATATGTCAGATAAAGCAAAAAAAATAATTGTCAATATTTTAACCGGGTCACGTTTGTTAGCGGCTTTAGCTATCGCCCCAATTTATTTCTCTTTTGGTAGTATTGCGGCAGCCATAACAATTGGTGCTTCATTTTTAACCGATTTTATCGATGGCAAACTAGCTAGAGGATGGCACGTCGAATCATTTCTCGGTAGTTTATTAGATTCTGTTTCCGATAAAGCTCTAGCAGCTAGTTCTTTGATAACTTTAAGTCTCGTAAATCCCTTATTTCTTATTCCTTTATTATTAGAAGTCGGAATTTTAACAACGAATGTTATTGCTGCTAAATCTGGTGAAAATATTCAATCTAATATGTTAGGTAAAATAAAAGAATGGTTTCTTGGTCTTGGTGCTGCTTCCGGTTTTGCCCTTACTGCTCCGAACATCGCCGAAAAATTAACGGAAACTACCCAAACAACTTATTTAAATACGGCGGCGTTAACTTCTGCTATTGCTTGCGGGGCGACGTTAGCTAGTTATTGTGCTTCCTACTATAGTGCTCACAAAGATCGTTTAGAATCTTTACAAATCGAACAAAATCTTGCCGATATTAAGAGCCAAAAAGAAGCGCTTCGAAAATTAAAGACTAGACCGGAAATTCTTCACGATTTAATCGATACCGAATTTTATCACACGCATAAAAATGATCCAATCTTATCTTTACTTTATAAAGAAAAACCTCAAAATTAAGGTTTTTTTATTTGTCAAGAAAAAGTTTTGAATAGTTTTGTCAAATATAACTCATAACAAATTGAAAGGAGTTATATAATGACAAAATATAAAGTTGACATAACAGGTGTAAATACTCAAGAATTAAAAGTTTTAACTAATGAAGAAATGACGGAATTGTTTAAAAAATATCAGCAAGGAGATTTAAAAGCTAAAGAAGAATTGATTAATGGTAATTTAAAACTAGTCCTAAGTATCTTGCGAAAATTTAATAATCAAAAATTTAATATGGATGACTTGTTTCAAATCGGTTGTGTCGGTTTAATTAAAGCCGTCGATAATTTTGATTTATCTCATCAAGTAATGTTTTCTACCTATGCTGTACCTTTAATACTCGGTGAAGTAAAAAGATATATCCGTGATAATACTTCCATACGAGTTAGCCGAAGTCTCAAAGATTTAGCTTACCGAATCTTAAAGTTTAAAGAAGAGTATCTAGCTACCCATAATAGCGAACCCGATAATGCCACTATTGCTAAAGCTTTAGATACGGAAGAATATATGATTGCCAATGCTCTTTGTTCTTTAAAAGAACCCGTTAGTATTTACGAGCCGATATATAATGATGGCGGGGATACCATCTATCTTTTAGACCAAATTGCCGATAAAAAAGCCATTCAAAAAGATCAAGATTTGCATATTCTCCTGCACAAATCATTAGAAAAAATTAAAAAAAGAGAACGTTCCGTTTTAATTGACCGCTTTATCATTGGTAAAACCCAAACTGAGATTGCTGAAATGTTAGGTATTTCTCAAGCCCAAGTATCTCGAATCGAGAAGAATGCCTTAGCTAATTTAAAGAAAATGATTAATTAATAAACATATAATTAATTAGGTGATAGCATGCGCATTTCAGACCTTCAAGCAAAAGATATTGTAAATATTAATGATGGTAAAAGAATTGGGCGGATTATCGACATTGAAATTAATCCTGAAGGCAAGATAATCTATCTCGTCGTAGAACAAAAAAGAGCCATCCGGGCCTTTGTTACCTCCTCCTTACAAGATACCACCATATCATATAACCAAATTAAAAAAATTGGCGAAGACGTCATCCTCGTCGATTTCTAATAGGGCAGTAATGCCTTTTTCTAATCTAGTCAATTAAATATATTTATGATATAATCTTTAAAGAAAAAGAGGGTAAATATGAATCGTAAAATATTAATTACTGCTATTGTTGTATTATTTTTAGACCAAATTACTAAAGGTTTAATTTTAGCCTTCTTTAAAGAAGGAGAAACTCTTCCCATCATTAAGAATTTTTTAAGTCTTACCTACGTCGAAAATAGTGGTGCTGCTTGGGGCTTATTTGCGAATAATCTAATTTTAATAATCTTTATAACTCTCATAGCCGCCTTAATAATCTATAAATTTATGTATAGTTTCCAAAGGAATAATCGCAATAATTTAGCTTTCGGTTTAGTTCTCGGTGGCTTGTTTGGCAATCTAATCGATCGCATTATATTTGGTTATGTTCGGGACTTTATCGATTTTAATATTTTTGGTTACGATTATCCGGTTTTTAATGTCAGTGATATCGCTATAGTTATCGGAATTTTCCTTCTAATTATAGCCATCTTTAAAGGGGAGGACCATAATGCAGTTAATAGTCGAAAAAAATAATATTCGTTTAGATAAATATTTAAGTGAAGCCACCGAGATTACCCGTTCCCAAATCAATAAAATGATTGACAGTGCCGCCGTTTTAGTTAATGACCAAAAAGTCAAACCAAGCTATTTAGTTAAGGAAGGCGATGTCATCGTCATCAGTGATAATTGGCAACAACCAATTGCTATTAAACCAAATGAAATGCCGATAACTATCGTCTATGAAGATGAAGATATTATGGTAGTTAATAAACCGAGTGGGGTAGTCGTCCATCCCGGCGCCGGCAACCACGACCATACTTTAGTAAATGGTCTTATGTACTATACACAATCTTTGAGTGACATTAACGGTGAAGAACGTCCCGGCATAGTTCATCGAATAGATAAAGATACCTCCGGTCTATTACTAATTGCTAAATCCAATCAAGCTCACGCCATTCTTACGGAATACTTTAAAAATAAAGAAGTTCACCGCGAATATATCGCTCTATTAGATGGTGTTTTCCCTCATAATACGGCCACTATTGATGCTCCAATTGGTCGCGATAAAAAAAATCGTAAGAAAATGTGTGTTACTGCCGAAAATGCTAAATCGGCCATTACTCATCTCCAAGTAATTAAAAGATTTGCCCATCATACTTTAGTATCTCTCGTTTTAGATACCGGTCGCACTCACCAAATTAGGGTGCATATGCAGTATATCGGTTATCCCGTTCATAACGATCCCGTCTATAATAACCGTCAGGCCACCCCATTTGGGCAATTTCTCCATTCCCATAGTATGGACTTTTATCATCCTATCACTAAAGAACATTTGACTTTTTCTTGTCCCCTACCTACGGAATTCCAAGAATATTTAGACCAATTGGAACAAGAAGAAAAATAGATAAAGAATTAAGCTATAATAGAGGATAGCTAAAATATTATATTTGTTATTTTTGTGGTATATCTCCCATAATAGACAAGTACTATTAATTACTAAAAATAAACTGCTTAAAGAAGTTAGTAACTTATCTAAATAATAACTATTAAATATCAGTAAAGCAATAGTTAATAGATAATTAGTTAGAATTAAAAATAAACAGTCATTATTTAATAACCGCCCTTTATATGTCTTAAAAGTTAAAATACTTAATATTATCATACTTAATCCAATTAATATTATTATCATTATTTTTATTCTCCTTACTAATTATATTCCCAATTATTCAAAACTTTACTAAATCTCTAAAATATTATAAAATTATATCAGGAGGCGACTTATGAGTACAATGTATGTCGACAATAAAGATGCTATAATTATGAAACTCGTTCACTACTTTATTACCGAAGAAAATTATGTTCCAATTATAGTAAATGGTGTTAAAGATGAAATCTGGTTAGAAAATGATGAAGGGCCTTATAAAATCGTCCGGATTAATTCTAATTATATTCATAATGCTGAACAATATCGTTTTGATATTTTTAAAACTAAAAACATCATGCGTCAAATAAAAAAGAAAACCCTATCATTGAGTATGAATGTCTTAAATATTCATTTAAACCTTAACGAAGGCGTTAATATGCAAGAAAGTAAAAATGTTGAAGCTATCAATTTAACTAATATGGAAGATATCAGTGAGAATAAAGGTTTAATGTCTATTTTCCCTAATATAAGTGAAAAATTAGTTAAAGATACAGATGGCTTAGATTTAATTATTCATATTACTAATGATATCAATAAAAAGACCGAAAGTGAAAACCGTAAATTAGAAGATACATTTAAACCTAAACCAATTATTATTACTAAAATTTTAATTGCTATTAATGTCTTGATATATATCTATAGTATCTTCGGGGGATATAATCATATTATCAATTCTTATTCGGTTTCTGCATCTGCTATTAGAGCTGGAGAGTATTATCGCTTAATTACAGGTACATTTTTACACGCCGGTATTTTCCATATTCTATTTAATATGTATGCTCTTTATGTTATTGGTAGCCAAGTAGAAACATACTTAGGAAAAACTAAATTTGCCATTATTTATACATTGAGCGCTCTAACCGGTAGTTTAATGTCGATGATATTCTCTTCTGCTCAATCCGTTGGAGCAAGTGGAGCTATCTTCGGTTTATTAGGTTGTTTATTATATTTTGGTTACCATCATCGTCTATACTTAGGTAGCGTCTTACGTAATCAAATTATTCCCGTTATTTTAATAAATTTAATTTTCGGCTTTGTCTCTTCAGCAGTTAATGATGCAGTTCATATCGACAATGCTGCCCATATTGGTGGTCTAGTTGGTGGTTTCTTTATCACGATGGCTTTAGGTGTCGCTAATAAAGACCAAAAAAGAGATCGATTAAATGGTTTGATAGTTACAACTATCTATGTAGCGTTCTTAATATATGCGGCTTTTATGCTTACTATTTAGCACTTCACAGTGCTTTTTCTTTTGAATTTGACAAATATGCGGGGGGGGGGTATCCTAGTCATAGAAAGATAAAGGTGACTAGGATATGAATAAGAAAGTAGTAATATTAGGAATACTTGCAGTATGTTTATCAATATCTATAGGTATTGGTTTTTCTTATGCTGTTTGGACACAAACTGAAAAACAAAATGATATGAATGTTTTTGAGTCTGGTTGCTTTAAAATAGAAATAACTGAAGAAAAGGATATTATCGATTTATCAAATCAATATCCTATTTTAGATGAAGGCGGGAAAAAACTAACTCCCTATACTTTTACCGTAAAAAATAATTGTAGCTTATATGCTAGTTATGCAGTTAATTTAGAAAAATTAGCAGGTTCAGATTTAGATAATCAATATATTAAAGTTATGCTAAATAACAAACGTCCACAATTATATAACTATTATAATATAACAACTAAGGAAGATGATAGTTCAGTAGACTCTAGAACATTAACAACTGATGGATTAGGTGACGGAGAAACTAGAACATATACATTAAGAATATGGATAGATGAGAGTGGAACAAATGAAACAGTAGGAAATAAGAGATTTTCTTCTAAGATTGTTATTAAATCAGTAGCGACATATCAAAGTGGAGCAGAGTACATAGCAAGTTTATTAGAAAGTAATAAAGAAACAATGATTAATGACGACCCCGATGAAAATGTCAGATATATAGGAGCCACTCCAAACAATTACGTAACATTCAATGATGAACCTTGGCGGATAATTGGTGTCTTTGATATGTTTGAATGTGAGGATGATGCCACCGTTGAAACCTATACAACTAAATGTTCAACTAAAAAACTATTAAAACTAATCAGAAATGAGTCAATAGGAGAATACTCGTGGGACAGTAGTGATGTTTCAGTAAATGGCGGAAACGGAATAAATGAGTGGAGTACATCGGCGATTCAAGTAGCATTAAATGGGGCATATTATAATAGTGAAAACGGAACTTGTTATGGAGGATACAATTTATTGCCAAAGAAATGTGACTTTACAGTAGAAAATCATAATTCTACAAAAGGATTAGATGAAATAACAAGGACCCAAGTAGCAAAAGTTATATGGAATACCGGAACGATTAGCGGTATATGGGATGGCAATCAATCTAAATATACAGTACAAATATTTTATGAAGCAGAACGGAGCAACAACAGTGGTGAGTGGGCATGTAATAGTGGGACAACATATTGTAATGATAATCTTCCAAGAACAACAAAATGGATAGGAAAAGTAGGACTAATGTACCCAAGTGACTATGGATTAGCTACAGGATCAGGTAATTCAAAAGATAGAAACTCTTGTTTACAAAAAGCAATATTTACGTGGGCTGATTCAAGTTTTGCTGATTGTAAAGCAAATGATTGGTTGTTTAATAGTTCCGAACAATGGACAATGACCCCAGCAACTTATTCATCTCAAGCTACAGTTGTTTTTAGGGTACGCAATAACGGTATTATACACGATCATTCTGCAAATTTTGCATATGGTATTAGACCAGTAGTTTATTTAAAATCAGATATTAAAATTATTCACGATGATGCTCATATTGGCAGTGTGGAACATCCCTATGAATTAACATTTTAACGAAAAGTATATGTAAATTTGACACGGAAATGTGTCAAATTTTTTATGCTTTTTCAGAAATTCACTTAGAAAAAAAGGAAATTGGTACCTCGACCGAGAATATATAAAGTGAAAGGGATATATTTCTCTTTCTAGAAACGGAGGTGAAATATGTCTAAAAAAATTATACCTTTATGGCATGATGAAATATTTAATACTATCTTTAATAATGAAGATAATATCGATTTATTAGAAGAGTTGATTGCCATCTTGTTCCAAAGAGATATTAATGAGATTAGAGGTAAAGCTAAATTACTATCCCGTAATCTTTATCGCGTTAAAAGGGGCGATGCTAAAAAAGAAGTCGATATTTTAGTTGATGTTGATGGTGAAAAGTTTAACATCGAAATTGAAGATTGTTATGATGAAGCCACCTTAAAAAAAGATTACTCTTATGCTTGTAATATCCACTCTCGTCAAGCCAAAAGAGGAATCAAGAATTATAATACCATCAAAGCTACTAATCAGCTAATAGTATTTATCAAAGGATTACACCAAGGAACAGTATTAAGTAGATATCCCTTTAAGAATGAAAACTCTAAAGAGATATTAAGTGACTCAATGCGGATATATCTACTTGATGTGGAACAAGGAATGTGTTATGATAAAAATACCAATAAAATAATTCAGATATGCCACGCTTTAACAGCTGAAACAGAAGAAGAATTTAAAAGCGCAATGAAAGGAGTATTTAGTAATATGGAAAAAGATAAGAGATTAGTAGAAAGTGATTTAGCGATAAGTATGGATCCAGATGACTATAGTATGACATTTGATTTATCCCATGAAGAGTTATTAAGAAATACTATAGAAGATCGGGCTTTAAAAAAAGGCGAGACAATAGGTCTTAAAAAAGGCGAATCTATAGGTCTTAAAAAAGGTGCGGCTAGAAAACAAGAAGAGATAGCTAGAGCCATGATCAAAGACAAAGTAGATAAGAATATCATCGCCAAGTACACCAAATTGCCTTTATCAAAAATTATGATGTTGTAATCAAAAGAAGCTTTCAGTCGAAGGCTTTTTTAATAATTTTCTTTATCTTTAAAATTTTCAAGAAAAGTCCAATAAGCAGTATAAGATATATCTTCTTTTATTTTTTTATATTTCATCCCATAGTTATTTAATATATCTTTAATTAAATATTCCGTTAAATAAGGATTTCTAACTAATAATGGTCCAAGTAAATAAGTCCCAATAAAGTTATTGACTCTGATACCTTCCACTTTCATTTTAGGTTTAAAGCCCGTACCAACATCGACTTTAAATATTCCCTCTTCATAATTATCAATTACAGTTTCCCGGTTTTGCATCCCAATGATATCTTTATTTATTACATCACTTGTATAAAATTGCTCACCGATAATTCTAAATTCAATTTGGCGACCCACATAAGGAGCGATATCTAAACCCTCGTATTCATTATCTTGATAAATAAATTTCTTGCCAAAAATTGCCACTGTATCCCCGGTTACAATTAGATACTTATTAGATTTCACATAATCTTGTAAACTTTCTTTATTACTAATTAAACTATCCAATACTAATTTCGCATTTTCGGCAGTCCCTGAGCCAATATAACAAATATCATACTTGGCAAAATCTATAATATCTTCTAAACTTAAGAAATCGACTACTACTTTAAGGCCTTGGTACTCTAATTGCTTTACTAATGCTCTAATATTTCCATTATCCCCATAAAGATTCATTAAATCGTAGTATAAATGAGCCACTCTAATTGTTTTCATTATCATTTTCCTCCTCAATTTTTTTCGTCAGAAGTTCTGTCATATCGAAACACACCATCGTATAAATAGTTCCTTTACTCTTTGTTTTAATAATGTCGATAATCTTATCTAAATCATCAACTAATATAATTTTATTACGGTCAATCCCCGCATATGAAAGTCTTGTTGCAACATCGTATCTAAATCTCCCAATACAAATAATCTTGTCGATTGATGGCTCATCGAGTAATTCAAAATCGACATCATATAACCAAGATAAATCGATTGACTTATATCTTCTGGAAACATTATCAAATCCTAGTACAACGCTTTTTGCCTCTTGACTATCCTTAATATATTTTAATGATTGATAATAACTTAAATTATTTTCGTTTTTACTTTCTAGCATTATAACATTACGTTTACCAAGCTTATAAGTTTTTCCTCTTCTAGTTATCATTTTATGCTCATTGATCGATTTTAATATATCTTCCTCTTTAAATCCTAAACATCTAACTAAAGCATATGCTGCTAAAGTATAATATACCGCATAGATGACATCTTTATTTAAATAGACATCATGCCCATTAATCTGCATTGTATGTTCTTTTAAATTAACCTTCCTCGCTTCATAATCGACCGGATTACGACTAAAATCGTGGTTAGGACATTCATAATTACCAATATGACCATAATGATAATAATTATAATTTAATTTGCGATGACATTTAGGACAATATTGAAAATCTACACAGTTTAATCTTGGTTTTTTGTAGGAGTCCGGCATTTTCGCTACCCCATAAGTTACGACATTTTTAAATTGATCTCTTAAAGTATTAACTTTGACATCATCCGCATTGATAACCAATTGCGTATCATTACCGATTGCTTCAACTATATCTTTAAAAACTACTTCGTAAGTACCATTTCTTCCCGGTTGGTCTCTTGTGATATTCGTTATTACTAAATGCGTCATCTGTTTTTTCTCAAAAATTAGTTTTAAATGTCTTTCATCACATTCCAAAAGTAATACATCGTGTTTAAATTTCCCGGATAGCGTAGAGTTATTTAAAATAAGGGTCATCGCTGCTAATATTCCATTACTATCATCTTCATTATAACAAACATCAAGTCCATTATCTCTTAATATGTGAGCGATTAGCTCCGTTGTTGATCCCTTGCCGGAAGAGCCTGTTACCGCAATGACATATTTCGGATACTTGATTTTCGTAAGTACGTGCTTATCGATATAATCGTGGACAATTAACCCCGGAAAAACTCCACCTTTTTTTCCTAATAATCTACATAGTTTCGTCACTAATTTACAAACAAAGACACTTAAAAACAATCGCATAAATATCACCTTTTCTAATTATATCATAAATTTCCTACAAACTTAATTAATATACTTATTTTGACATATAATGTCGAAAACTCCCCAAGCAAAATAAATAACCTTATAATATATATGGTGAGCGATATGGAAATATATTATACAAATGAAACTCTTTATGTTAATATCGATGAAATAGTCGATGAATTTAGTATCATCAAACTCCGTCGAAGATTATTTAGAATATTGGAAGATTATGGCATTACTAATGTCGAATTAAATGTTTTTGGTCATGATGCGATTAGTAAAAATCTTCTTTTAGACTTATTAAAAGAGTCCAACCGAAAATACCATACTAATATAAAATTAAAATAAGTATCCAAAACGTTAAAAATATAGTATAATGTTTGAGGAAGTGAAGTAAATGACAAAGTTTTTAACTATTTTAAGTTTTATTCCTTGGATATTATGCTATTTAAAGTATTGTTTTAATATGACGGCTGAAATTCATCAGCAAATAATTACCTTTGATTGGTTTAAAAAGAGTTTCTTTAAAATATTTCAATTTGAATCTTTAATTTTATTTGTGGTTTTTGTTTTCTTTGCTAGATATAAAAAAGAACTAGCATATATTATGCTCTTTACCGCTATCTGCCTTTATCTTTTTGCTGCTAGTTTCCACGACCAAAGACACCCCAATAAAAAAATTAAATTAAATAATATCAATTATTTCGTTATTGTTTTTTCCTTATTACTAGCTGTAGTTCCATTTATCTTCTACTTTAACACTAATCATCCAATAATTACGTATTTAATCTTATTTGGTTATCTTTTCTTTGCTCGTTTAATTGTGCTAATTGGTCATCTAATTTATAGTTGGCTTCCCAAATTTAGACGCAATAAATTAAAGATTGTCTAAAAAATAATATCTTTTATCTATTTCACGTAAAATAAACTATAGATAAGCAACAAATATTAATCAACTAATGCTTGTTATTATCTATTTTTTTTGATACAATACGAATGGCTTATAAAAAGCAAATAGACATATTTGTGGATTTTGACTCTCGAGTGCCGAAGAGGTGAGGGCAGAAGTTGAAGCAAATAGATGTATAACGAAGGAGGTATTTTTATGGCCGTAGTTTCATTAAGTTACTTACTTGAAGCTGGAGTTCATTTTGGTCATCAAACTAAAAGATGGAATCCCAAAATGAAAGAGTATATTTTTACAACGAGAGATGACATTTATATTATCGATTTGCAAAAGACTGTTGCTAAAATCGAAGAAGCATATGCGGAAATTAAACGCATTGCGGATAATGGAGGAACTTTCCTATTTGTTGGTACCAAAAAACAAGCCAACGAAGCTGCTAAAGAGACAGCTGAACGTTCTAACTCCTATTATGTAACTGAAAGATGGTTAGGTGGAACATTAACCAATTTCCGTACTATTAGAAGAAGAGTTAAACGTCTTGAAGATATTGAAAAGATGGAAGCCGACGGTACATTTGAAGTATTACCTAAAAAAGAAGTTATTGGTTTAAGAAAAGAATATGAAAAATTAAATAAAATTCTTGGTGGTATTAGAGAAATGTATAAACTACCACAAGCAATGATTATTGTTGATCCTAAAAAAGAAATCAATGCCATTAGAGAAGCTAGAAAATTAAATATTCCGGTATTTGGTATCGTTGATACTAACTGTGACCCTGATGATGTCGATTATGTTATTCCTGGTAATGACGACGCTGTTAGAGCTGTTAAAGTTGTTTTAGGCGTTTTAGGTAACGCAATTTGCGAATCTAAAGGATTAGAAATTTTAGACTTTGTTACTGAAGAAGACAAAAAAGCTGCAACTAATGAAGAGAAAAAAGCTAAGAAAGAACAACCTGAAAGAGAAGAAACTTTAGAAGAAGCTATTGAAATAGCTAAAAATGAGATAGCTTTAGAAAATGCCGAAGCTGAAAAAGAAGCGGCCGTTGAAGAACCTGTAAAAGAAGATACTGATTATTCTAGTAAAACTTTAACTGAATTAAAAAGTCTTGCCAAAGAACACGGTATTAAAGGTTACTCAACAATGAAAAAAGACGAATTAATTGCTATTTTATCTAAATAGGATAGAAAGGGTAGAGAATATGATTAGTGCAAGTTTAGTAAAAGAATTACGGGAAAAATCCGGAGCCGGTATGATGGATTGCAAAAAAGCTCTTGAAGCTACTAATGGTGATTTAACCGCCGCAATCGATTGGTTAAGAGAAAAAGGTATTGCTAAAGCCATCAAAAAAGAAAGCCGTATTGCTGCTGAAGGTTTAGCTAATATTTATGTCGATGGTAACAAAGCCGTTATCTTAGAAGTTAATTCCGAAACTGACTTTGTTAGTAAAAATGCGGAATTTAAAGCAATGATTGATGAAATCGGTAATGCCGTTTTAAAAAGTGACGCTACAACTGTCGAAGAAGCTTTAACTCTTCCATCTAGTGAAGGAACAGTAAATGACCTTATCGTGGCTAAAACTGCTAAGATTGGGGAAAAATTATCTCTAAGAAGATTAGCAGTAGTTACCAAAAATGCTGATGACAACTTCGGCGCTTATCTCCATATGGGTGGTAAGATTGCCGTTTTAACTGTTGTTAATGGTGCTTCTGAAGAAGTTGCTAAAGATGTAGCTATGCAATCTGCAGCGATGAAAGCTGAATATGTCTTTAAAGAAGATGTTCCTGTTGATGTCGTTGAAAGAGAAAAAGAAGTTTTAACTAACGAAGCGATGAACGAAGGTAAGCCAGCTGACATTGCAGCTAAAATGGTTGAAGGACGCATCAACAAATTTTATAAAGAAGTTTGTCTATCTCTTCAAGCCTTCATTAAAGATGGCGACATCGATGTTGATACTTACGTTAAGAATAATCACGGTAAATTAATTAGTGCTACTCGTTATGAAGTCGGCGAAGGTATGGAAAAACGTAATGATAACTTTGCTGAAGAAGTAATGGCTCAAGTAGCTGCTAGTAAATAATTCATTGGACACTTGATGACAAGTGTCTTTTTTATGCTATTCTAAAAAATTCATTCATGATATAATAATTATGAAAGAGTGGTTCAAATGAGTTATCGAGTAAAACAATCTATCGGAGGCATCCTTCTAATTATTATGTTAGCGGGCTTTATTTATATCGGTGGTAAAGAATATAAGCACGACGCTGAACTAACGGATGCGGAAAAATTCAGTCAAGAATATCCTGATATTCCTAGTGATAATAAATTTACTTACTTAAGTAATAATGGATTAATGGATTTTTTAAGTAATGGTACGGGCATCTTGTTTTTGGCAAATCCTAGTTCACCGTATAGTGAACCTTACGCTAAAATACTAAATGCGACGGTTTCCGAGTCACCAATTTCCGAAATTTACTACTACAATATAAGCCGTGCTAAAGAGAGTAATAATAAGTATTACAAAGCCCTAACAGCCAAAGTTAAAGATGAACTTGTTACGACGGATACGAGTACCGAAAATCTCTTTACTCCGATGGTCGTCTTTATTAAAGATGGACAAGTTCTAGCTAGTGATAATACCTCGGCCGTGGTCGCCAATAAGTTAACTCCTGAAGAATTTTGGACTAGTGAACGGCAAGAAGAATTTGTTAATTTAATTAAAACTAATATTGCCCTATTAAATGAGGAGGAAGAAGTATGAATGATGTCGAAAAAAATAAAACTAGTTTAATTATCTTTATTGCTTTAGTAGTTTTAATCGCCGTAGGAGGTTTTCTCTTAATAATTTATCATCACAACGAGAAAAAGAATGCCAATTCTTCCAAAGATTATAATGCTATTAAAGTCGATAAAGATAAGGATTTTATTTACTTTCCTTCCGCAAAAGTTGTCTCTACAGAACTCGGAATTATCTACCAAGATATTGCCATTAATCTCGATAGTCAAGATGCCACCAAAGTTAGTGAAAGTTTAAATAAATTATTACAAGAAAATGCGAAGTCAGTTAAATTAATTAGTGAGCAAGACCCCTTAGATAATCCACCAACTTACGATACCGATGATATCTATAGCGCTCGTTTACAAAATTATAGTTTTTATACTTATCGCAATAAACTCATCCTTTTAGTCGACCAACATAATTATGATTGCTACGGTATTGGTGGTGCCCACGACCTTACAAGTTATATTTTTAACCTAACTAGTGGTAATCTATTGAGTAAAGAAGCCCTTCTAGAAGAGTATCAAATAACGGAAGAAGAAGTTGAAAATGTCATTATTAAAGAACTTAATGCCCTTAAAGAAAAACTTGATAGCACGCAAGAAGATCTCCTTCAATTAAGCCCGACTATTGATAGAGTAAAAAATCATGAATATACTTTATATCTTAATCGTAAAGGGGAACTAACCGCTAATGTAGTTGTAATTACTAATGAAATTAATTATAATGAAGATATAGTTATTAAATAAGAAAGAAGGAAAAATATGTTAGATGATAATATTGAATTAAAAATGTTAAAGACCATTGAGTCTTTAGAAAATAAATTTATTAATATTCGTGCCGGAAGAGCTAATCCTAGTATGTTAAATGGTATCAATGTTAATTATTATGGAACCCCAACACCCATCCAATCTTTAGCTAATATTACAGTACCGGAAGCGAAACAATTGATGATTAAACCTTTCGATCGCAGTTGCTTAAAAGATATTGAAAGAGCCATCAATGAAGCCAATATTGGTATAACGCCCATAAATAATGGGGAAATAATTATCTTGACAGTTCCGGATTTAACTGAAGAACGCCGAAGAGATTATGTAAAACAAGCCAAGAGCTTAGCCGAAGAAGCCAAAGTTGCTTTGCGAAATATTCGTCAAGATGCCAATACCGATATTAAAAAAGAGGAACATACGGAAGATGAAGAAAAACACCTTTTAGATGAAGTTCAAGAACTAATTAATAAATATAATAAAATAGTTGATGAAAAATTAAAAGAAAAAGAAACTGAATTAATGACTTTTTAATAAGTTATGTTCCGTTTCTTTTTTAAAAAATATTTACATTCCCCCAATCTTAATTTATAATAAATAACCAATAAATGGGTGGTAATATGGTAAAGAATTCGGAATATGATTACGGGATAAAATATAGCGTAATGCAACTTAAAGATGATATATTTATTTTAGTGCCAGCAGATATTATCCCTGGTTATGCGATTAACGGTCAGTTTGAAGGTGATGAGATTCTTCCTTTACTTTCACCTTCAGCTTTAAATAAGCACCAATTCGTAGTCGATTCTGTTTGTAATAGTGCCGATTTATGTGCTCGTTATGAACTAGATGATCCCGAGTTCGTCAGCGAATATCTTATTACCGAAGAACAAGATTATGTAATACTTATCACCAATACCAGTAAAGGCCTTACTAAAAAACGGATTTCCTTAAAAGATCTTTTAGCAAAAATCCCTACCGAAATATATGATTCTTTTAAAGAAACTCCAACGGTATCTCTAAATGATGATAGCTTAGCAATGCTTTTAGGGATTCAGGATATCCATGACTTAAGAAAAGAACTTTTACGATTACGCGAACACTTAAAATCTTGCCAAAAAATGACTTCTGAAGGAGTTACTAGAGTTTACGTAGAACGAGGAAAAATTAAATCCATCGATGTTGATCCTGACGCGGCAGTTCAGCCAGTTATCAATAGTGCCACTACTTCAACTAATAGTCAAAACTCGGCTTTTATAAGTTTAAGAGGACTTGAAAAATACATTAAAGAACGCGTATTTGGACACGATGAAGAAATCCGAATAATTGCCAAAACTCTCATAATGAACTATCGTGCTAGACCCGAAGATGGTACTGAAGCCATACTCTTAATTGGTCCAACCGGCGTAGGGAAAACCGAAACTGTCGAAGCCGCCGCCGCTTACCTAAATTTGCCTTTTGTTTCCGTTAATACGCCAAATTTAGTTACCCAAGGTATTGTTGGTGATAACATAGAAGCTTACTTAGGTTCGCTAACAGCAGCAAGCAATTACGACCTAGCTATCGCCCAAAAAGCTTTTATATTCTTTGATGAATTTGATAAATTAGGCAAGTCTCGATTGAATATTAAGGCCCCTGTTAAAGATATTTTATTAAAATTTCTAGAAGGTTACCAATTTAATGTTAGTAGTAAAAAGGATAAAGTTCTATTTTCTACCCGTATGCTTAACAAAGTATATGCCGGTACTTTCCAAGATTTATTTGATAGTAAATCTCCCATAGGTTTTGAACAAAATAGGGAAACTGGTAAATTTAATATTCGAAGTATTTATGAAGCTGAATATTATGGTAAAGAGTTAATTACGAGAATTCCGCATATTCATATCTATAATCCTCTAGACCGAGATACGCAAAGAAGAGTAATATTAGAAGCAAAAAATAGTGTTTTAGTTAAGAAGATTACGCGATATTTACGTGATTTTCACGTTACCCTTACTCCAAGTCCAGAATATGTAGAAGCCTTACTAGATGCCCTTAAAGCTGAAGATAAAAGCATGCGTGATTTAAATAATCTTATTTTAAGTAGTCTCAATTATGTCGAATGTGCTCTACTAGAAAATGAAGGCAAAATTAGTGAAATAACCCTTACCGGGGAAACGGCAACTAATCCGCATCGCTTTATATTAAAGTAATTGATTTAGAAGAATGTCCATTATATAATAGCAAGAAAGAAGGAGAGATTTTATGAAACCTGATCAAGTTTTTGTAGGTGATATCAAAAGATGTACCAGTTTTGAATTTCATGATGATATGGCAGTTAAATTAGAAAGGAATGGTCAAATAATTGATCTAGCAACATTTGGCCATATTGAAGTCGAAGAAGAAACTATTAAAGAAAATGCTGTGTTAATCAGGATGAAAAGTGGACAATATGTCGATGTGGAAAATTTAAATGGTACTCTTGATTACTTAAAAGCCTGCTACCAAGGGTCAAAGAAATATACAAGCAGAGGAGGATTATTACTAGAAACTGAGCCTCATACTAGGGGAGATGTCTATGTCGATGAAGAATCCTTACAACCATACTATAGAGAAACAATGACTGATAGTGTATCATTTATGCATTTAAAAAAACAATGGCCTAAAAGACCATCTCAACAATAATTAATTAAAAAGCTCCATTACCAAGATGGAGTTTTACATTGGCTATGTAAATATCCAATCAAGCGGCGGCCAATATATTGTTTTAATAAAATGTATACTTGCTAATTCATTAAAGATATCTATTTAACATATTCTTTAAGTTTTTTATCGTAACTCCTTTTTATGTCTGCCACAAAATCAAAAGAAAATTGCTCTAAATATTCAATAACTAAATCTACATGCTTTTCAAAGTCTACGTCTTTGTTAATGTTTTTTAAATATTTTGCCACTAACTTATTAGTAGTAATTCGCTCAACGTAAAAATACAATAAATTAGTATTACCAATTTTTTCTTTACCAGCTTTAACAATAGAAACTAGATACTCGCGACAAGCAGCCGGTCCATTAAATCCCATATTGAACATAATAAGTACGCATCCAATGAAAATTTTATCTGTTCCATCAGATGGCAGTGTTTTTTTAGTAAATTCGATTAACTTTTTTGTCGATTTAGAATTTACATATTCTTCTGAAAATATTTGTAAAAATTTATTAATAATCATCTTTATTTCCTCGCTTTGATACATCTTGTTACTTAAATATGTCCCTCGATATGTATTTTATTTTAGCATAATTTTTTTCATATTAAAACTCGAACCATAAGCGTCCGAGTATAAATCTAAAGTGGTGTCCCCGAGGTGATTCGAACACCTGACCGACCGCTTAGAAGGCGGTTGCTCTATCCAGCTGAGCTACGAGGACATTTCGTAACCAACAAACAAATTATATAATAAAAAAGATATTATTTCAAGTAGCAATAAATAATATCTTTTGTCATTTACAATTTAAAATTTTCAATTAAAACGTCATTAACATTAAAATTAACTTCTTTGACATTCATACTATCTTTTAAAGATAAAAAGATTGTATACTTAACTTCCTCCAAAATATCTTTACTATTAAGGTCACTTAATACATAATCATTAAAATTTAATGTTGCCACACTCTCTTTGACCTCATAATCGAGTAATTCCACTGAACTAGCCAAATAACTCATTAAATTTTCTTGATAAATAGGGGAGCTTTTTAAACTTTCGATAACGATTTCTATTTTATTCGAGTCATCATTATTAATTAAAGATACTGGTACATAATAATAGCTATCCTTAAACTTACTTAAATAGTATATCGTCGTCATATACGTATTGGAAAAAGTATCTAAATCATAAACTTTATTAATGCCAAAATCACGATTTAATAACTCCGGTAATTTTTTCTTACTATTCGGTAATTTCGTTAATTTTTCTCCCTCGACATATATCATAATATTCTTGATATTCTCATTTTCCGTCAAAGAATAAATAATACTTTCAATCATCTTACATTCATCATTTTCTTTGACATTTAAAAATTCCTTTGAAAAATTAAGTTTTAATAATCCGCCATCGATAGTTGCTTCAATTAATTTCGTATTTTCCGGAATAATCTGCTTAAAGCCATTGGGAATATAATCCTTCTTGCTACTTCCAATAGTTAGTGCCTCAATAATTTCTTTAACTTTTAATAAGTCATCATTTTCTTTAATAATCATTTGTGTTCTTGCGACATAGTCATTACTATCGATTAAATATATTGGGCTTAAGTCCGCTTCAACATAATTAATAGATTGCGGAAACTCCTCCTTTTTGGATGGAAATATACATATAAGACCCACAATAACTAAGGCGATAGTGGCAATAGTTATCCTTCTAATTGAGCTTTTCTTTAACATCAGATAACCTCCTCAATAAATTATATTAATTCTTCTTCTTTTTAGAATTAAAAAAAGTCGCCTAGACGACTTATAACGTAATTTCATTTAACCTAATTAACTCAACAATTGCTTGTGCTCGGCCTTTAACTCCTAATTTTTGCATTACATTTGATACATGGTTACGAACGGTTTTTTCACTAATATTTAAAGCATCAGCTACTTCTTTAGTAGATTTGTTAAGAATTAGTAAGTCAAATACTTGTTTTTCTCTATGAGTTAGTACCCAATTCTTCATTAAACTCGCTCTCTTTCTATTATAATCCCTTCATTGTATTGTATGTCCCATAAATCAAGAGAGTGAGTGACAACGCCCAAAATTATTGAAATTTTACCGTAATATATTTTTTCGTTTCAAATTCATTTTGGACTAAACGAATGATTTTATTAGCTATTTCCGTATTATGATCTTTACTTGCTACCACGACATTAATCTGTTCGCCATTGATTTTAACAAATGAATCATAATTAATCGTTTGTTTAATATTTTCTTGGATTTTCTCTTCTAAACCTTTATTCATATTGATAGTCATTAATTCCTCATAAGCGACATTCTTTTCTTCGACACTAGCGGTTTCATTGAGTAAGATTGTTTGTAATTCTTCCATTCTTTCTAAGACTTTTTCATCTTCTTCGACTCTTAAAGCTACCAAAGCCGTACTTTCATTAACTACTGTCGATGTTTCCACTACATCTGTATTACTTACATCTTCTAAACTACTATCCGGCATTGTTACATAATAAATCGTCAGTACTAATATCAAACTGCATAAAGTAACAAACCAAACATTTTTCTTATTTATCATCATCATTCCTCCGTTATCTACCACATTATATGAAAGCTCGCTAATTTTATTCCTTATTTACTATTTGCTAAAAAAATATTATAATTAACTAGTAGGTGGTTTGTATGAATAAAATAAAATATACGCTTTTTAGTCTTCTTGCTTTTTTTTCAGTAAGTTTATTTCCGTTAGCTAAAGCTGAACTTGGTTTTTGCCAAGAAGCCGGTATTCAAAGATTATTTAAAATATTAGGTATTGCTTTATATATCGTTAAAATAGTCGTTCCGCTTTTACTGATTATTTTCGGGATAGTGGAATTTACTAATGCCGTAATTGCTTCTGATGATTCACAGATTAAGAAAAGTACTAGTAAATTAGTCAAAAAAGTTATCGCCGGCGTTGTCATTTTTCTAATACCAACAATTATCACTTTTATATTTAATACTGTTCAGCAAACCATTAACAATAATTCGCAAGATTATAGCCGTCAACCTAAGTACTCTCAGTGTGTAAAATGCTTTACAAATCCGAAGGCTTGTTAAACCTCGAAAGTGTCAAAAAACGTCAAAATACTAAGAAATTAGTATTTTTTTTAATTTTTTTAAAGGAATTTGGTACCTCGACCGAGAACATATATAGTGAAGGGAGGTATTTATGGAAAAGAAATTAGTTTACAGACAACGCGAGTTAAAAGATTGTGGCGCTTGCTGTCTTGCTTCAATAATTGCTTACCACGGGGGATATGTTCCTTTAGCGGTAATCAAGCAAGAAACTTATACGACCCTAACAGGTACAACAGCTTACCATCTTATAAATGCGGGGAAGAATTATGGTTTTGACTGTCTTGCTTACAAGTTAGATAGTATAGATGATTCAAGAATACTCTTACCAGCAATTGCCCACTTGCGGTTGCCCAGTGGCTTAGAACACTTTGTCGTTATTTACGAAATTAGAAAAAATTCCTTAGTTCTCATGGATCCCAGTTGTGGGAAGAAAACAATTAAAAAGGAGGTATTTTTACAACAATGGACTAAGGTACTCATTAACTTTACTCCTAAAACAACGATAATTAAGATGACCGAGGTAAATCCTCTTAAAGCTTTAGTTAAATCCTTAATTGCCAATAATAAAAAAATCTTTGGCAGTTTAATTTGTAGTAGTTTAATTCTCACAATCATCTCCATTATCACAAACTACTATTATGAAATTGGCTTGAATACAATTCAAATGCGCAGTTTATCTAAACTTTACCAAGTAATATTGGCTTTTGGATTTCTAACCGTTTTAAAAGTTATCTCTTTGGCCATTAAAAATTATTATCAAATCTACTTAGACAAAAATATCGACTTTGAGCTCTATGAAAAATTTATTTCTCATACCATCCACCTCCCTTTAAACGTAGTTAAGAGTAGGACAAGTGGGGAAATAATCAGCCGCTTGCAAGATTTAAAAGAAATGAAATTCCTCATTAGTGAAATTCTTATTTCCTTATTTCTTGATACTACTCTTGCTACAGTATCTGCTTTTCTTCTATATCGGAATAACTCTAGATTATTTACTGTCCTATGTCTAGTCTTATTCATTTACTTCACCGTTAGTTTAATATTTAATCGAGTAACCTTCAAAAAGGCTTTAAAAAATATTGAAGAAGAAACCAAGTTTAATGCAGATATTTTAGAGAAGATTGAAAATATTGAATCGATTAAGAATACCCACAGTGATTCCTTATTTGCTAATCGTCTCAAAACTAGTTTATCTACTTATCTATCTGATAGTTTTTACTTTTCTAAAACTTATCAGCGGCAAAATTTTTGTAAAGATTTTATTAGTGAAGTAGGGGTATTTGCTATTACTAGTTATGCCTTCCTCCTAATTTTTCAAGGCCGGTTAAATATTAGTTCATTTTTAACCTTTAATGCTTTTATTTATTTCCTTCTTCAACCTTTGAAAAATACTGCTGATTTATTACCCAAATACAACTACATTAAAGCTATATTTATCAAAATCAATGAATATTTATCCTTAAATGAAGAAAACACCCAAATTCTAGAAGAGAAAATTACCCATTTCCCAATTACGTATCAAAACGTCCATTATAGTTTTAATGCTTATAATAATGTAATTGAAAATTTTTCAGTAGAAATACCTGAAGGTAGTAAAGTCTTTATTAAAGGCCCTAGTGGTAGTGGTAAATCAACGATTTGTAAGTTGCTTTATCGTTTGATTACTCCAACAAAAGGCACAATCTTATTAAATGGCATCAATATTCAAGATTATGCCTTAAATACGATTAGAGAAAACATCACCTATGTTTCCCAAAGAGAACAACTATTTAGTGATACTTTACTGAATAATCTAACTATTCAACAAAATTACGATTTAGCCAAAGTTAATCAAGTTCTAGAAATTTGTGAATTAAATGAGAAAGTAGATCAAATGCCTTACCGCTTAAACACCTTAATATTAAAAGATGCTAATAACTTAAGTGGTGGGGAAAAACAACGAATAGTTTTAGCTAGAGCATTACTTTTAGACAAACCGGTTATCATTCTTGATGAGGCCTTAAGTGAAGTAGGGATTACTCAAGAACAACGGATAATTAAGAACATCTTACAACATTTCTCAGATAGAACCATCATCTATGTCAGTCATAAAGACGTCTCTCAATTTTTTCAAAAAACTATCTGCCTAGGAGGTCCCAATGAATGCTAAATATTTGCAACCACGCTCAGTAATATACTTTCTATTGTTTATCTTTCTTTTGATGGTCATTTATTTACTGACGTTTAATACCTACGATTATTATCAAGCTTCGGTTATTGTTTCTTGTGATGAAAAATGTTCCATCACGGGAACAATCATTATTGATAACTCCTCTCCAAACATTGATTTTGTCATTTTAGATAATCAAAAGTATTTACCACAGCAAATAACATTCTCTGAACCGACTTATTCTTCGGAATACGCTAGTCTCTTGCAAGACGTGCAAATTCAAATAGATGTTCCAAAGTCCGCTAATAACCAAGTTAAAAAAGTAACTATTCTAGCTAACAAACAACGCATATATCGTAAGATATGGCAAAAATTTCAATGAAAGGAGGCTTAATATGAGCTTACTAGATAGTAGAGAACTGCTAAGTATTACGGGCGGTGGTCTAGGTAAGGGCATCTTTATTGGTGTCGTTGCCCTAGGCATCCTCATCGTCGGTATTATTGACGGCTATCTACGTCCATCAGCTTGTAATAAATAAGATGAAAATAGATAGTCCAGAATTAATTAAAATTACTGGTGGCGGATTTGAATTTACCTCAGCTATGCTTAGTGCCATTAATAAAAGTGTTGAAACTATTTATAATCTAGGCCGGAGCATTGGTTCTTCTATTAGAAGAATCTTCACTGGTAGTTTATGTTTCTAAAGGAGTAGGTGCCAAGGCACCGCTTCAGTAATAAGGAGTGAAAAATAAAAATCACTTCTTTTTAAGTGAAATAATAGAAAAAAACAAAAATA
>CANQMM010000013.1 GCA_947624955.1 uncultured Bacilli bacterium
TATCGACCTAAAGTGTGTGATTAAAGAATTTGCTGTAATTTCAAGGAAAAATAAGAAAAAGATAACAAAATTTGCTTCCGGTGGTGGCGATGGTGCTGAAGTAATTTATGCACTTCGTAATAGTGGTGCCTTATCTAGGAAGATCGCTAATGAATTAGAAACTGAAGGACAGAATGTAAGAAAGTTCTATCAAAGAAGATTACCTAGTGATCCTAGTAAAGATTATTATTTTATTATGAGAGATACTCCTAATACGGAAGCTATCATTGTAGAATATGGATTTTTAGATAGTACCGGGGACGATGTCAATCAACTAAAGAATAATTGGGAGAAATATGCTGAGGCAGTTGTAAGGGGACTTGCTAACTATTTAGGAGTAGTTTATGTACCACTTGAAGGTAGTGGATATTACGTTGTTAAAAAAGGTGATTCTTTATGGAGTATTGCTAAAAAGTATGGAGTTACAGTAGCAGCATTAAAAGAATTAAATAATTTAACAAGTAATTCTTTATCAATTGGGCAAACACTTAAAATACCTGGTAATGAAGAAGGAGAAACTCCTAGTGATGAATATATCAATTACCAAGTAAAAGTGGGAGATACTCTATATGGTATTGCTAATAAATATGGAGTAACTGTTAATGAATTATTAAATTATAATAATTTATCTTCAACTAATTTAAGTATTGGGCAAGTAATAAAAATACCTAATACTATGGCAAATGTTTATATTGTTGTAGCTGGTGATAGTCTTTATAAGATAGCAAATAAGTTTGGAGTTACGGTCGATGAAATTAAGAAAGCCAATAACTTGAATAGTAATTTATTAAATATTGGACAAAAGTTAATTATTCCTAGTAATGGTAATGATGATAGTAGTGGGTATACAGTAGTTGCTGGAGATAGTCTATATTCAATAGCTAGAAAATATAACACGACAGTAGATGCAATTAAATCTTTAAATGGTCTTACTTCTAATACTTTAAGAATAGGCCAAGTGTTAAGGATACCTGGTAAGAGAGATTATATAACTTATACTGTTAAAGCCGGAGATAATCTTTATCGGATAGCTCAAACTTATAAAACTACGGTTAGTGAAATAATTAAGTTAAATAATTTAACTACAAGTAATTTAGTAATAGGTCAAACTTTATTATTACCTGATTAAAGAAGTGTTTAAAGCATTTCTTTTTTTTAGATACTAAAAGTTATTAATAATTCAAAGTGGGCTTTTAATATATGCTATTTGCATAGCAAACTTTGTGTTAAATATACAATGAATATTGATAGATGTAAAAATCTAAATATATTCTATATTATTTTCTTTACACCATTCTATGGCTATTTCTTTATACTTTTCATCTCTAAATTTATACCAATCATCAATAATATCAAAATTAATACACGTGTCTTTAAATCTTCTAAATGCACCGCTTCCGTTTATTGCTATATATAATTGGTTGTAAAGTCTATTATCTTCTATTGTTTCAATAAAATCTTCCATCATACTGTATTCATTTATATAATATTTGGTAGGTAAGCCTATGTATTCATCATATATATTCTCTTTTTCTTCTTCTGAAATATCTGTAGTAAACTCATCTATATAAACAATTTCATAAGTTTGGGGATTGAAATAAGCACTGGTATCCATTCCATCATTAGTAAATTCTAAAGCTTCTATAATCTCATCTAATTTTACTTTCATATCTATCTATACTCTTTTCTCATCTCTATAGGTGTCCATCCATTATTTATCCATATTCTAGAATTATTATATATTTCTATTAAATAATGTAATATCTCAGGTGAATTTTTTTCTGTAATTTCTATTCCAAAATCTTGGAGCACTTCAATTGAAACACCTATATAAGTATTTCCTAACCTATACATATCAGAAATTATTTTTATAATCATCTCAATAGTCTCTGTTGGTATATTTTTCTCTTTTAAATATTTTTTAAACATATTTTTAGCATCCGTTTCTTCATAATAATCATAATTGGAATATTTAAGCAATTCTTCTAATTTAATTGGTCTTTTTTTAATTCTTTCTTGGCCTGAAATAATATCATGTAGTATATCTTCTAAATTTCGGCGCTGGAGAATTTTATGAACAAAATAGCAGTTATGATTTATATAAATTATATCTATATTATCAATTCTGTCGCAGAATAATAGGGCATTATTGGGAAAATCTAATTCATTACCATTTCCATAATATAGACTATAATAGTAATCCAAATAACTATATGGAATAACTCCATATAATTCAATCATTGATTTAATTAAATTATACGCCTTTGTATTTTCATCTACTATTTTTTGAATTTGTTTGAAATCTATCTTTTTAATAACATTATAAATATCATCAGTCATAGAAATATAAAATTTATTTTCTCTTTTGAATATAAAAACTAAACCGGTTACATATAAGAAATGGTATGTTTCCATACTTATGTTATTATCTTGAATTGTACCTTTATTTTGCATTAAATCTTTTAATAAATCAAATTCTTTATCTATAAATCTTTCTATTAAATCAGTTAATTTATCTTGATCAGTAAGAGCACTATATACAATTTCAACAAGTTCTTTTTTAGTTTTATGACTTAATCGATTAACATGTAGGAGCCCTCCTATATTTTTTAAATCCTTAACTATTAAAGTATCAAGTAACCACCTTAAATTCTTAATTATTGGTGTATTTGCAGCATTTTCTAAATTAAATTCCTCTTCCGGCGTCATATTTTTTAATAATTTATTAATTATCTGTTTTATTTCAGTAGGTATATAATAAGAATAATGATTTCCATTGTTATAAACGAAAACAAAAAGAGATTTTACGTCTTGCTCATGAACATACATAACTTCAGAGTTTTCATAACTCATTAATTTGTCAAAATACGTTTTAGTAAAATTATCATCTTTAGATTCATTTAAACAAAATTCAAAATAATCTATAATATAATCTTTTAATTCATATATATTATTAACCCCAAATTCTTTTAACTTTTCATCAAGTAATTTTTTATCTAAAGCTTTTAATGAGGATAATAAATCTAGTTTACCTTTTTTTATTAAATATTTTTCGTACTTCATATTTTACTCCTTTTCATATTTGCAACTATTTTTTATATCATTTTAATCATTATTTAAAATTAGTTCTTTTAATTTATTAATTTGTCTATTTAATAAAATACATAATTTATTAATTCGCGTATCAGAATAATTAGTTAAATGTTGATATTGATGTAATAAATCATCAAACCATTCTACTAGGCCATCTAATTTACTTATATCTATTCTTTTTATATTTTTAACTACTTTTATTATTTCATCGAAAGGTTTTACTTCATAGAATAATCTTCCACTACCGGAAATGTGTACTTCTTCTTCATCATAATATTCAATATTTAAACTTTGACCATTATCAAATATAGGGGCTACATCTATCCATTCTAAAGTATTAACATCCCTTATTATACCAAAATTATTTAAATGTCTATCCTCATTCATAATTATATAATCTAAAATAAACATATTTTCAATCTTTTCACGAGCATTTTCTATATTATGTTCTTCTAATTTTTTAATATATTCTTCATAATCTTCTATACTGTCATGTCGTTGCATATCATTTTTAATTTGATAGCAAGTAATAAGTTCTGTATCTTTAGTTATAAAACAAGGACATTTAGAAACGACAATATCTTTATAGGTATCAATTGTATATTCTACATGATTAAATCCCAATCTTTTACATATTTCACTTGCTAAAACTTCATTAAATGGTTGTAAAGTTTCATTCTTATAACCACCTTTTAATAAATATCTTATACCATTATCTATAATCCAAGCTTTTTTTAGCATTCCATCTGTCGTATTATTCGGGGTTTTTAAGGATGTTTCTTTAGTTATTTGATTACTATTAGTCGATAAAGAAGCTTCCATAAATTCTGCATAATCAAAATCATTATCAAAGAAATTGATATCGTCATAGTAAAGGTTACTATCAATTGGTTTTAACCAATATTGATCTGATAAAGATAATCCAAAGGCTTTATCTAAAAGTTCATAAGGTGCTGTTATATTTAATCGATGTAATAATAAATCTAATTTATCACGCCATGAAGGGATACCTCTATTTTTAAACCACTCACTTAAATTAGTTCTAAAAGAAGAATCATTAATATCATTTTTAATATAAAAGTTTTTTAAAATATAGGGGGCATAATTAATATCATTAATTTCATATATTTCAGTAAAAACGCTTGTTGCAGGGTCATATTCAGCAATTAATACTTCTTTATTTTTATTCATAAGTATACATTTCATAGAGTCACCCGCCTTTTTAATAGTGTTATTATATCATGTAAAATCTTATAAATAAACTTTATTTAATTAAAAAAGGAGTTTTCCTCCTAATATATTTCGGGACATTCCCCTTGGTCTGGTCTATAGAAACAATGATTTTTATAACTGCCAGCATAGCTTTGGGAGTACCACGTAGATTTACAAGATTGCCCACTACCTGGAGCATAGAACCATAGAGCATCAGTGGCGGGATGATAATATTCTCCTCTTAAAACTCTTTTAGCTAAGTTCTTTTCTGTAGAGGTTGGCGTAGAATTAAATAAGGAACTTTGCGTACCGACAAATTGATTGGGTTGGTATATAGCATCAGTTATTGAACGGATATTTTTAAATGTTAGGCAGTTAGCTAAAACCCGGTTAGTAACGACATTACCGACCATTAGCATTCCTAAGTTTCCTTCGTTTAAAGCTTCTGCTCGCATGATCCGTGCAAGGAGTTCTAATTCTTTAGTTGTATATTGAATAATCATAATAAAATCACCTATGATATTTTATGAATATTACTTTACTTTAGCGAAATAATTGTTTATAATTAATGCGTAGCCGATTTTTAGGGGCGTAGTTAAATGGTATAATAATGGTCTCCAAAACCACTGTTGGGAGTTCGATTCTCTCCGCCCCTGCCATTTGTGAATAAACTCCCTTGTAGGAGTTTTTATAAATTGTAGAGGTGATTTGGATGACTTTAGATTTTTCTAATGAAGTTAAATTGTTTATGATTTTTGATATTTTAGGTGATACTGAAAGAACTGGTCCTTTACTTTGGCATATAAATAGAAAACGATTAGAAGATATTAAAAATCATACTTTAGATTTAATAATTATTTCTAGAATTTTAAGAAACTACTTACCATCTTATATTGATTTTGATAAGTTAACTGAATATATTATTTGTCATGATTTACCAGAAGCGATAACTGGGGATATTACGATATTTGAAGGGGTTAGCAAAGAAGAAATAGCGCGAACAACAAATATTGCGGTTAAATTCTTACAGGAAAACTTTGGGGATATTATAAATTTTGAACATAATATTAATGCTTTTGAAAACGGTAGGGATATCGAAGCTAAAATTGCAAGAATGATTGATAAGATTCATTCGGCTACTACTTTTATAAAATATCAAAGTGAAGCTAACGTTGATTTAAATAATCATTCTGTTATGCCAACTTTAAGAAATCACCCATTTGTTGTAGAGAAAGTATCGGAGGGGAAAGATTTGGCTGATATCTTTTACGAATTTCATTTAAGATCAGTTGATATTAGTGATGAAGAATGCGCAAAATATGGTATTAGTAGAACTGACGGTGATAAAATAGTAGAAGTTTTAAAGGAATTTGCTGCGGAAATGTATAAACAAAAATGTAATAAAACTTTATTTGATATCTATAATAAATTTCCATTAGATGCTATGAAATATAATAGGAATAAAAATTAGTAATAAATTGAAGTATTAAGAATTACATAAGTTTTTGCTATTAAAAAACTTAAATTGTATAGTTGTTTTTACTTTGTCTTTTTTATAAGGTCATCTAAACTAACATCTAATGCTACGGATATTTTATATAATGTATCTACCGAAAAATTATAAGCAACCTTTTCACTTTCAATTTGTCTTATAAATTCGTGGGATAAATCTACCATTTCGGATAACTCTTCTGATGTTATACCTCGTAATTTTCTATATTTTTTAATGTTTTTGCGAATGGTATTGTATATATCTGTATCATATTTTATTTTTTTGAGTGGTTTATCTAATCTCATATCAACGCCTCTATATTTATTGTAGAGTATTACCTAACAAAGATTTGTAAGGCATTGCCGTACAAATATATTTGCGATTTGTTAAAAATTATGTTACAATTTTATTGTCGATAAAAAGGGCACTGACATCAATATGTTATTAGATTGGCGGTTTACAGTAATAAAGTATAACTGACAATAGCAAGAGGAACACAAACAGTGTGGGAAGCCTTTTTATTTTTTAATAATAAGAATAATTTTATCCTTAATCAGGAAGGATCAGGGAGTTTTATGTTAAATAGTGAAGGATTAAAAAGAGAAATTAGGGAAAAGAATATATATGTGGATAATGCTGAGGATAAAATCGGGGAAAATTTTATCTATGTAACATTAGGTGATACTTTAAAAGTATATGATACTCCGGTTTTAGATGTTAAAGAGCCGAGTGCTACTAAGCAAATAAAAATTCCGGAGGAAGGATTAGTATTAGAACCGAATAAGTTATATTTAGGGAGAACTAATGAATATACGAAAACTTATGGTTATGTACCACTTTTATCAGGTTTACCGGAGTTAGCTAGTATCGGAATGGAAATTCACATAACCGCCGGGTTTGGTGATAATGGTTTTGAAGGAACGTGGACTTTGGAAATTATTTGTGCTAATCCGACGAGGGTATATCCGAATATTCCTATTGGCAAAATTTATTATTATCCTTTAGTTGGTGATTCGAGTATTGAATATCGTGGTAAATACTTTGGACAAGTTGAACCAACGGAATCGCGAATAGCTGCCGAATATAAATTAGCTTTAACACGAAAAGAGGGGGATAAAGATGTTAACAAATAGTGAAATAAAAAGACAAATGGCATTAGGCAATATAAGTATTAGTGATTTAAAAAGTGGGGCTTTAGACAAACCAAACAGTTGTAAAGTCAGTTTAAGTGACGAATTATATTCTTTTGATTATTCTATTGTGGAAGCAAGGGGAAACGCCTTTTATAATAATGGTGATTTTAGTGACCAACCAACATTACGAAAAGTACGAATTCCTAAAACTGGTTTGTTATTAGAACCCCGTAAAGTATATTTAGCTAAAACTGCGGAGAGTATCAAAACCAATGGTTATATTCCGGTATTAAATGGGAGAACTTCATTGTCTTTGCTAGGAGTTAGTATTGAACTTACTAGTGGGTACGCGCAAGATAAATTTGATGGGCAATTTTTATTAAGTATTATTTGTACTAAACCGACAATTATTTATCCGGATATAGAAGTAGGAAATTTAACCTTTTTTAAGAGTTTAAGTGAAAAAGACGAAGATATAGGAATGCTAAGTGGTGAAGAAATTAAGAGAAGATTTACTACTGGCGAAATTGTAATTACTCCTCAAGATCATATCGTGATAAACCCTAATTCAGTAAATTTGAGTTTAAATAAGAATATGGGGTACTATGTAGATCCAGTATTAGATTTAAATAAGAAAAATAAAGTGGAATATTTCACTATCGCGGAAAGTGGGACAATCTTGTATCCCGACAAAATTTATTTAGCGAGGTCCAATGAATGGACAGAAACTAGTAATCTCGTGCCAATGATGAGTGGCAGAAGTTCTCTTGGTAGGTTAGGATATCACGCCCATTGCTCAGCAGGTATGGGTTCGATTGGTTACAAAGGTTATTGGCATATGGGAATTCGGCCAACAATGCCTATTAGAGTATATGAAAATATGAAAACTTGTCAAATATATTATTTTACGGTTGAAGGGGAGATAAGTGATACATATTCGGGCAGTATGCAAAACGTAGAAGAAAATGATTTAGGTAGTCAATATCATAAAACACTTTCAAAAAAGTATCCTAATTAAAAAATAAAATAAGACTCAGAAGGAAGAATTTGCAAAGTAATCTTTCTTTTGGGTTTTTTTAAAATATATTTTCAAAAATCTCTTCTATAATAAGTTTGCTGTGATATAATTCTAATAGTAGAGGTGAACGTAAAGATGAAAAAGAAAATATGGTTGGTTATAATTATTATCTTGATAATAGTGGGAGCTATTTTAGGATATGTTGTTTATGATAAGGTATTTAAAGGTGATGATGACGATTATTCAGTTTATGACCACAGTAGTAAGAAAGAATCTTCTAAAAAGGAAGAAGAAATAGATAATGATTGGGAAACTCCTAAAGGAGAATATAGTATAAATCTATATCAATGTGGAGGAGACTATATTAGTGCTACGCAAAGTCCTAATTGTTTGGATGTAACATTTACTATCAAGACGCAAGCAGAGGAAGCCAAAGTATTAAGCATTCCTTACGGTAGTAGTTTAGTTCTCTATGATGATAATGGTTTAAAAGTTTATGATACTAAAACTAATAAGTATAAAGATCTAGAAATAGAAAATATATATGATTCATATGAATTAGGGGCCGATACCAGTGTTTATGGTTTTATTTATAAAAAGGATGAGGTTAAAGGTTATTACGATTTACAATCAGGCAAAAGTTTATATGAGGGGCAATATGAAGATATAAATACAGTCAATAAAAATGTTCTAGTTGCTTATAATTATGATGATGATGAATATCCTACGACTTATGTTTTAAGCACTAATGAAGAAAAAGTATTAAATACCGCGAGTGATAATTGTTATTATTATTCAGGTCTCAATACTAGTAACGGTAGTTTTATTATCGAAAATTCCGGTTGTATTATGACGGAAAAGACTAGTATTTATACTGAAGACTTTCAAAAAATAAAAGAGGATATTCTTGGTTATCAGTATGCAATGAGTGATGAAGGATATATGTATATATATGCTGATAATAAGATAAGTGCTTATCAACCTAATGGTAAGGTATATAAATCTTATGCGATTGAAGGCGAAATCAAAGATGTATTTAAGGATATCTATTTAGTAGTAGTCGATAATAAATTAATGGTTAAGAGTTATGATGGAAAGATCAGTAAAGAGTTAGCGAAATGGGATGCGGATGATTATTATCATTACATGATTTCAGGTTATTACGATGCTAATCAACTAGAAAATGAGGAAGAAAAAGAAGCGGGTTATTACTTTATTGTCGGTAAATCTGCCTCATCAACGGAAGGAACCGAGTATTATTATAATCCGGAAACCCAAGAGGTAAGAAGTTGGTATCTAGAAGAAATTGGTGGTTATGCTAAACCGGTATTATATTTATATCCGGAAGAAGAAACGGAAGTAACTGTCGATTTTGAACACGAAGAAAATCTCACTACAACCTATCCTAAATTTAAAGATAGTTGGGTAGTGATGGCTCAACCTAATGGCGATTTATATGACAAAGATGGTAAATACTATTATGGTTTATATTGGGAAGAGAATAGTAACCATCGTGTTAATTTTGATACTGGGTTTTATGTAACTAGTGATGATGCTATAGAATTTTTGGAAGAAAAGCTAAGCATTATCGGCTTAAATGAGCGGGAACGTAATGAATTTATTATGTATTGGTTACCGATATTAGAAAAGAATGGTCAAAGTTTAGTATATTTTGAATTGACAGAGGAAAGAGAAGCTTATAATAAATTAGTGATAAATCCGGCACCGGACTCACTATTAAGAGTGGCTATTCACGTTAAGAGGGTTACGGAAAAAGTTGATATTAAAGAAGAGGAATTAACGCATTTCGAACGCAAAGGATTTACAGCTGTTGAATGGGGCGGAGTCATTTATGATTAAGTATTTATTATGTTGTTTACTGGGAGCGTTAATTGGAGTAACTATTACTTATATTATAATGAAAAGACGAGGACCGGGGATAGTCCAAAATATGGTTACTTCATTTGATAATATGGATGGTAAAGCGGTTAAAAAAATTACCCCAGAAGAAGATAAAGTCGAGGTTTTAGATACAAGACTAGAAAAAAATCCAACAGGGATAGTAAATCCGGGAGTGCAAATTGAACCGGAAAAAGACGAAGTTTTTTCTCTTGCTGAAGACAATATGAACGAGGAAATGGCGACATATGAAAAACAATTACAAGATAGAAAAAATGAAAGCAGGGTATCAGTAGAAAGTATCTTTCCTACTGAAAGAGAAGCAAAACGTAATAATTCTCAAACAGCGGTAGATAATATGAATATGAAATCGGAAGAAAACAAAGAAGAAGATAATCATCAAAATAGATTTTTTAATTAAACTTAGGAAAAAATTCTTAAGTTTTTTTTGAGCAACTGTAAGTAGAAATGTTTATAGCAACCGAAAAGTGACAAAATACAACTAAAAGTTGATAGTTTGCAACTATGAAGTATAATAAGATTTTAGTGAGGTGAAAAAAAATGGATTTAGCTAAAAAGCTGTATGAGTTAAGAAAACAGAATAATATGACACAAGAACAGCTAGCAGAAAAATTAAATGTTTCAAGACAGTCAGTTAGTAAGTGGGAGTCGGGTGTAGCATATCCGGAAATGGATAAGTTATTAGCAATATGTAAAATATTCAAATGTCCTTTAGATGTTTTAACTGGCGATAATGAATTAAGATGTGAAACGGAAGAAAAGAAAGGATATTTCAATAAATTTTTAACAACAGTCAATCAAATATTTACGATGTTTACGAAATTAAAATTTAGCGATTTATTAAAAATATTTTTAGAGTTTGTCTTATTGATTTCGTTAATGGCTTTATTTAGAGTTACTATATTAGAGATGTTGGTAGGATTAATTCGGAATTTATTTGGAGTTTTACCGGAAAATGGGCGGATGATTTGTAACAGTATCTTAACTTTTATCGTTAATTTTACTTATCTAATAATTTGCTTCATTATTATCGGTTATCTGTTTAATGAAAGATATTTAAAGAATTATGAAGAATTAGTTAGTAAGAATACAAATACTGATACACCTTCAGAAAAAGATGAAGAAACTGATAGTGGTAAAGAAGAAAAAGAAAATATTCAATATGTTTATTTACCTAAAAGTAACTTTTCCATAATCGATATAATCGCTAAAGGCGTAATATGGTTTGTGAAGTTTATCATTCTATGGTTTTTAATTGCCGATATCGGAGTAATATTCGGACTAGTGGTATTACTAGTCGGTGATATATGGTTAATGACTGAAGGGGTCTTCTTAAGTAGTTTATTATTTGGGTTAATCGCCGGAACAATACTATGTATAGAATTTCTCATTATTATGATCAATTTCTTATTTAATAAAAAAAGTAATTATAGATTATTACTTTGGGTATTTATTGGGGGACTTGTCGGAATTTCCATTAGTTTTGGTGTTGGTATATTAGAATTTACCGATTTTCGTTATTTGACGGAATTACCTGATAGATATAAAGGATCAGCTGAAAGTCTAGAAATACCAATGAACGATGAATTATATATCGATGATTGGGTAGAGTATCATATTGATGAAGCAAGAGACAATATCTTAATCGAATATGAAAATAATATTTTTTACGATTTAGAAATCATCAATGACGATAATTATATTCGTACTTATACTAATGAAGTGGTGGACTTTAAAGAGATAAAAAACTTTGTCTTAGATTGTTTAAAAAGTAAAACTTTCTATGGTGTCGATTATCCTGTAGTCAATGTATATGCTAACTCTAAAAATATTGAAACGTTAAAGGAGAATAATGTCATCGCTCGCGAAAATGAAAATCTTTATTACGATGATGAAATGGATTATTTAAATAATGAAATAACAAGATTACAAGAAGAAATCGAGATATTAAAAGAAAATCATCAAGAAGAAATTCAAGAATATCAAAGGCAGATAGATGAATATCAAGAAAAGATAAGAGACTTAGAAGAAATATTAAAATAAAAAGACATCACTTGTTTTTGGTGTCTTTTTTGTTTGGAACAATAAGAGTTGTTTCCCCTTCTTTAGGTTCGTAAGTTTTAACTTCTCTTTTACCAATGATAAAGTCGACAATTTCGATAGCTGAGTAAATAATCATCACAATACCTATACCTTTAAGTAGGAGATTTTCCGAAAAAATAACATAGAGACTTAGAGCTATCAATAAAACTGAAACGATTAATGATGAAATAAAGTGGGTATTTTTAGGAGATAGAGATATAGCATTGATAAAGGTATTAACACCACTAAATAAGATCCAAGCTCCAAAGATATATCTGATAGATGTTTCAATAAAATTACTGAAAAAGATGAAGATAATCCCAAAGAAGACGAAAGCTACGGCGGCGATTAAACCAAGACTACCACCGGATTCGTATTTTTTCTTTCTTTGATAGTAAAGGAATACTTTGATTACACCAACAATTAGCAGGGCACTACCAATAACTACGGAGATAAATTTTAAGACAGTATCGGCATTCGTAAGAAGGACAACACCGACAATCAAAAATATAATGGAACTTAATAATGATTCATTTTTACTGAATGAAACTTCGATTTTCATATTATGACCTCTTTTCTTTATTTATTATATAATTTAATTTTAATTAATTCAATATATGGTATAATATTTTTAGACGGTGGTGAAGGAAAAATGCTAGAATCTAGGAAAGCAATCGAAATTTTAAAAGAGGGTGGATTCGACTCTTTAACTTCATATCCTTTAATATATCATCGTAAGAATAAAGTGGGACTTACTTATACTTTTAATAGTGTTAATTATGGTAATTTAGAGCGAGTAAAAATTTTTAAAAATGAAGATGACTTACGATATTTTGTCAAAGAGATAGCTTGGTATCGGAAAAATGGGGAAGAGAAAAACGTTCAAGTAGTATTAGATGATTATACGGCGATGGATCCGGTAGTGGTATTTAAACACAATGGTCAAGAAATCGATTATGATAAAATGGTCAATATCGATAAGTATGAAGAAGAAACATTAAAAGAATTAGAAAGCTCCGATGTTAAAAGAATTATTTTTGAAATAGAAAGATTATTTGGTTATTATGATGAACGTCAAGAAGCAGTCATTAATTATATCGATGGAGTCAACAAATCATTAGATGTTTTATATAATTCTTATAAATTATTACAAAAAAGAATCGACTTATATAATGGATTTAAGGAAGAAAGAGAATATACAGCAATCAAGTTAAATAAATTAAAATTTAATAAAGATAAAGATAAGTTAAATGCTATTAAAGATCAATTTAATTATATGAAAGTTAATGATACGCCTTATGAAGAATATCAAAAATTATTAAAAAATTTATGGTCTTTATGTATGGATATCGAATTAAATGACATCTATATCAAAGCAATGAAAAGACAAAATGAAATTGTCAATGAACAAAATGTCGTAAATAAAAAGTTAAACTTTATGGAAAGAGAACTCAACCGGAAAAAGTTTAAGTTTATTAAAAATATTCGGAAGAATTTTGCCAAGATTGAGAAGTCTTGCGAATACACGGAGTTAGATGAGCATTATGATGATGTTTACCGGAATCAGGTCATCGATAGATATAAGAAATTTCAGGAAATCAATATTTTTAATGCGACAGCTTATCTTAAAGAAAGTTTAACTAATAATAGTGCGGGATTAATTACGAAATATAAAGAACGTTTAGAGATTTCTTTAGATAGTGAGCAAGTTACGGAAAATATAATTATCGAAGATTTAGATAAAAAATTAAATGCTTTAAGTCAAGAAGATAAAGATAAATTAACTTTATTAAATTCCGAGTATCTAGAATTATTTAAGATGTTACTGAACTTAGATGACTTTAGAGTTAAAAGTGGAGAAGAATTGTTACAAAGCCTTTCAAAAAATGAGGGATTTAATGCTTTAATGACGAGGTGTTATACTTTAGTTAATGAGTTAATGCCGTTTAATGAAGATGAAAATGTTCTTAGAGTTTTAGGTAATTTAAATTTTGCTAGTCAGGGTATTTTTCTATATTCTTTAGCCAAAGTTTTAGATGATATATTGAATATCAATACTAAGTTGGATATCAAAGATAATATCGTTACTTATTATAGGACTTTAAATATCGATAACCAAGATAAGTTAATCCAAGTTTATTTTAATAATGAGCGAGTTCTAAGTGACTATAAAAGTGAAAGTTTAAGATATGTTATAGCCACTTTGAAGAAGGGTTTAAAAGTATTTTATAGTAATAAGACTATAGTCATTCCAAAGAATGGGGAAACGGAGATTAAATATATTAATAATGAATATAATTCTTTGATATTATTAAATAACGATATCGTAATCGATAAGAATTCTCAAGAAGCGGTAGTAACTAATTACCGGGGGAATATCGTCAGAGAAGCCAATTACAGTTTTGTCGATGAGTTAAAAAAAGAATTAGATTTTATCTTTGTCGAGTGGGAAATTACACCAAAAATGTAGTTTTTAGTTGCAAAAGTGACAAATTTGTTGTACTCTTTTAAGAGTGTTTGAAAAAGGGTGATTTGGATGGAAAAGATTATCAACATAGCAGTTGTTGCCCATGTCGATGCGGGTAAGAGTACATTAGTTGATGCTTTATTAAATCAAAATGGGGTATTTAGAGCTAATGAAGAAGTAGTCGATTGTGTAATGGATAGTAATGATATCGAAAGAGAAAGAGGAATTACTATTTATTCAAAGAACTGTGCTATTAGATATAAGGATTATAAAATTAATATAGTAGATACGCCAGGACATGCAGATTTTAGTAGTGAAGTAGAAAGAATTATTAAGACGGTTGATACAGTTATTTTAATTGTCGATAGTGCAGAAGGGCCAATGCCACAGACAAGATTTGTTTTGAAAAAAGCACTTGAACAAAATCTAAGACCAATTTTATTTATTAATAAGATAGATAAAAAGGATGCGAGAGTTAAAGAAGTTGTCGATATGACTTTCGATTTATTTATGGAGTTAAATGCTACCGATGAACAATTAGATTTTCCAATTGTCTATGGTATAGCTAGAGATGGTATTGCTAAACTTTCTTTAGATGAGGAAAGTGACTCGATTGCTCCTTTACTCGATGTCGTATTAAAACAAGTTAAACCTTATGAAGGTAATGAAAATGATAATTTACAATTACAGATTAGTTCCTTAGATTATGATGATTATATCGGTAGATTAGGTATCGGGAGAATTACTAAAGGAAAGATTAAAGATGGTGAGACCGTCTCTTTAGTAAAGAATGACGGTAAGGTAGAATCATTTAGAGTATCTAAGTTATTCGTCAATGAAGGAATTAAAAGAGTTAGTAAAGATGTAGCTTATTATGGAGATATGGTTATTATTGCCGGATGTAGTGATATATCGATAGGTGATACGATTTGTACGAAGGATGTCATCGATCCATTACCACCAATTGTTATTGAAAAACCAACATTATCAATGAACTTTTTAGTAAATAATTCTCCATTTGCCGGGAAGAGTGGAAAATACTTAACTAATCGGCATATTAAAGAAAGACTTGATAAAGAATTAGAAACTAATGTCGGTTTAGTAGTCGAAGAATTACCAGGAGTCGATGGTTATAAAGTATCCGGAAGAGGCGAGTTACACTTATCAATATTACTAGAGAATATGCGCCGGGAAGGTTACGAACTTAGTGTATCAAAACCGGAGGTTTTATTTAAAGAAATCGATGGTGTAAAATGTGAACCTTTCGAAAGAGTAATCGTTAATTGTCCAAGTGATTATTCCGGTACGGTAATCAATGATTTACAAGAAAGAAAAGCCGTCTTGGAGGTCGTATCCAATAACGCCGATAGTTATACGCATTTAGAGTTTTCTGCACCAACAAGAGGATTAATCGGTTATCGTAGTGCCTTTATTACGAATACTAAGGGCGAAGGTATTATGGTGAGAAGCTTTGAAGATTATAAACCTTATGTGGGACCAATTAGCGGCCGAAAAAATGGAGTTCTCGTTTCGATGGAAAACGGAAAAACTCTAGGTTTCTCTTTATTCAATTTACAAGAACGAGGAACACTCATTGTTGGACCAGCGGTCGATGTATATGTCGGAATGATTGTAGGGATTAATAACCGGGATAATGATTTAAATGTCAATCCTTGTAAGAATAAACAATTAACTAACACACGAGCAGCGGGTAGTGATGAAGCCATTGCGCTTGTTAAACCGAAGACATTTAGTTTAGAAGAAGCGTTAGAGTTTATCGAAGATGATGAATATGTCGAGGTAACCCCAACGGATATTCGTTTAAGAAAGAAAATTCTCGATCCTAACGAAAGATTTAGAAATAATAGATAAAACTGTTATTTCTTTTTTATTGTCTTTTAGGAAGAAATTATTTATAATAGGGAGAAAAAGTTGGTGAGTTTATGATTACCGTTAAAGAGTTAAATAATGATGATATCAAGCATTATCACGAGGCATTTCAAACTTGTTATGATTTATTTCAAGATGTATCGGGGATTTTTTATAAAGTAGAGATTGATGGCCAAGAAAAAATTTTATATCATTTTGAAAATAGTTTTACGCTATTAACTTTAGAAGGTGATGGGGTAGCTTATGAAGTGTTTAGCGTCGATGAGAATAATCAACTTAATGCTGCCGGCTTAGATGATTATGATCTGTATTGGGATAATGGTCATATGGTATTTAAAGATTTAAAAACAGGAAACTTGGGATTTTTAGATTGTCAAAAGCGGCAGAATGGGGAAGACTTTGATGGTTATAATGGCATAATTAGTTATGTACAGTATAGTGCTAAGAGTAATTTATGGTCTTGTATATTGTATCAAAAGAATGTTCAAGGAAAGGTAGAGAGAATCTATCCTTACCATATCGAAAGTCCTTTCTTGATAAGAATCGAAAAACCGGGTAAGAGGTGGTATCCGTTTAAAGCGAAGTCCTATATAAGAACAACTTTCGATTATCACGAAGCCCCTTTCCTATATAAAGTAGCGACGATGAAAGAGTATGGAACAGGAGCGCTAGTAGGTCACGAAGCCCTTAGCTTACAGGGGAGTGCTAAAATAGCACGATTTTATTGGATTTTATTTTCTCTACCAAATTATCAAGCAATATCTTTATTCCCTTTGGGTATGCAGTACAAGTTAGAAGACTTACTAAAGCATTTAGAAGAGTTAGGATTTAATTCTCAAGTACCACAAGTACTAATAGATTATCACAATGGCGATTTAGAAGATATCAAACGTTATCAAGCAATTGCTAATTATATACAAGTATTAGAAAATAGTGAAGAATTAAGTAATGGGGTAATATTAAAATATGTAGTGAAGGATGGTGGTAATGATGGCGAAAATAGTTAGTTGTACCGAAGACACTGTAAATGCTGTTCAAGATATTATCGGTTATGTTGAACAGATTTTTAAAGATAAGCCAGTAATTATCTACTCCGTAATGGATGATAAAGGATTAGGGTTTATTGTTCGCGATGGCGATAACTGTGTCTATTTAAAACGGGAGGCCGAGGGTTATGGTTTAGCTCCTTTTAGACTAAGAAAAGATGGCAGTTTAGATATGCTGCTTCTTGGCGAAGATAAATTATATTTTCCGGAAGAAGACAGGGATATAGAAAAGGGAAAAGCCCCATTTTATATTATGGTCGATAAAAATGGTGTCGAACATCTTCTAGGAATAAACAAATACAGGGGTTTAGATGATGATGGTTATGATGCGGCGGTGTGTTATACCCAATATAATCGTCAAAATGATGTCATCTGTGATATGCGCTTTCAACAAATGTATCGCATTGTAGATGGTAGAGTACCAATCTATCCGATGCATATCAAACAGATGGATGTCATAGCTATCGATGAACATTATAGTAAAAGAGGCAATGACCATATCGGATTTCTAGGGCCATCATCAAAGTATTTCAAAAGATATACTTTTGGGATGGATGAGTTGGGTTATCGCGTGCTAGCAATTAAAGATTATGGACTTATAGAGTCCAAGCAAGCTTATGCTTTACAAAGATATAATAAGGAAACTAGGTATGTTAAATCATTTTTTGTGCGTAAGGACCGGAGTTTTGTTGACTTATGGCCATTTGTGGGCCAAAGGACATCAGAGGAAATTAAGCATTTAATAACTAGTTACGGTTTCAATGCGGAAATACCGCAAAAACTTTTAGATTTTTACAATGGCCATATTGATATTTGTAATAGTATTGAAGATTTAGTTAAGCAAATGGCTGAGCTAGATAAAAGCAATGAACAAGATAAATGTATGATAATGGAATTAACATTTCACGAAGATTAATAATAGAGATGATAAAAGGTCGAATGATTATTTATGAGTTCTTCAAATGAACCAACTTCAACGATGTGACCGTCTTTTAAAACAATAATGCGGTCACATTTTTTGATGGTTTCTAAACGGTGAGCAATAATGATCGAGGTTTTATGTTGCATCAGTTCATTAAGAGCATTCGTAACCACTTGCTCTGTATAAGAATCGAGGTGAGATGTGGCTTCATCTAAAATTAAGATAGAAGCATTTTTGATATATGCCCGAGCGATGGTGATCAATTGTTTTTCACCGGCCGACAACTGATTATTTTCGGAGTTATATTGAGTGGTATCAGCAACAGTAATTAATTTTAAAGCTTGCTCGTAAGTCCGGGAGTTAACTTTTTGATAAAAAGTAATATTATCTTTGATGGATGAAGAAAGTAAGAAAAAGTCTTGAGGAATATAAGCAATTTTAGCTCGTAAGTTATGCGGGTTAATGTTAGTAAGTGGGATGTTATCCACAAAGATTGTTCCGGCATTAGGTTCATAAAACTTGAGGAGGAGTTTCACGATAGTTGATTTTCCTGAACCGGTCGGACCAACAATCGCAATCTTCTCGCCTTTTTTAATGGTAAAATTAATACGTTCTAAGACGATTTGAGTCTCATAAGCAAAGGATAAGTCTTTAAAAGTAATATTTCCCGCTAATTGATAATCGGTATTACTTATTAATTTTTCATCCGGTAAGTCGAGAAAAGTAATAATTCGCGAAGAAGCGGCATTGATGGTTTCTAGTGTTGAGGTTAAACTCGTGAGGTTTAGCAAAGGGTCATTGATATTTTTGGCATAAGTAATGAAAGCTTCTAAAGTACCGAGTGTAATTTTACTTTGGATTAAGTAGATAGAACCTAAAAGACAAGTGATAACAAAGGTCAAATTACTGATTAAATTAGTTAAAGGATACATTAAGGAAGAAATAAACTGACTCATAACGGAGGATTTTTTTAATTGATTATTAATAGTTTGATGTTTAGTAAGAAAAGCATTGGTAGCATTATGATGGGTAATGATGTTATGACCGGTATATGACTCTTCGATAAAGTTATTATAAGCAGCTAGATTTTCTTGATAAGATTTAAAATATTTTTCCCCTTTACTGAGAATAAGCGCTAAAAGGATAAAGCAAATTGGTAAAGTGATAATAATCGTTAGAGATAGTTTAATACTGATAGTTAACATCGTGATAAAGATACCAATAAATAGGATGATTGAAGAGATAGCTTCCGATAGGTCACTAGCTAGGGAGGTATTGATAGCTTCGATATCGTTATTTACAAGCGAAAGGATTTCCCCATTAGTCGATTGGTTGTAAGTAATCATTGGTAATTTAAATATTTTGGCATTAACTTTCCGCCGTAGATTGTAAGTGATATTTGTCGATAAACGATACATAAAGAGATTTTGGTAATAATCGATAATGGAACTGATAAGATAGATAATTAAGGCGATGATTAAATAAATACTAACCGGTTTATAATCGGGAACCCTAATGGGTTCTAACTCACATAATCCAATAGGTTCACAAAGGAACGAATAATCCTGATGTTCGTGGATATTACTAACAGCATTATCGATACTTTTAGCAATCAATAAAGGGGTAGCAATCGAAAGCAAGCTGTTGAAGATACAGAAAATAATCCCAAGAATTAAATATTTTTTAGCTTTTGGCGAAAGGGATAGAAGCCATTTAATCTTGCTCATAAGCCACCTCCGTATAAAAAGCATCACTATTTAGTAATTCTTGATGGGTACCCATATGCGTGATCTTACCTTTATTTAAAATAATAATTTTATTAAATCCGGTTAAACCTTGGGGATTGGTCGTCGTCGCAATAATGGTTTTATCTTGGTAAGTAGTTAAAAGTTGTCTACTGATTCTGTTAATAGTTTCATTATCTAAATTAGCAAAGATATCATCGATAATAATAAAATCTTTATTAGCTATTAAGCCACTAGCAATAGCCAGCCGTTGTTTTTGTCCGCCGGAAAGGTTAGTTGCGCCGGGAGTAATTTTGTGAGTTGGTTTTAGCTCGGTAAGTGTTACATTTTTTAAAACTTTTTTCAGCTGATAATTATTCGCTTGGGGATTAGCAATTTGTAAATTAGATACAAGCGTCCCACTAAAGATATAAGGCTTTTGCGGCGTATAACTATAAATAGTTGTTAAATCTTGGAAAGATAAATTTTGATAGGGCTTATCATCCAAATAAATCTCGCCTTGGGTGGGAATTAAAGATTTAGTTAAGAGTTTAAGGAGAGTCGATTTACCACTACCAATCGGACCGATAATGGCGATTTTATCACCGGTATTAATAGTAAAGTTGATATTACTTAGAGTCGGTTTAGAATTTTGGGGATAAGTATATGTGACATTTTGCCAAGTTATTTTGCAAGGTGGATCAATAGAATGCAATTCTAAAGAGGAAGAAACATTCAAGACTTCTTGAAGACGAAGATAAGACACTTTAGCTTTGGGAATTAAAATAAAGAGGAGAGCTAAAGTTAGGAAGGAACTAATAATTTGAAGAGCATACTGCGAAAGAGAAAGCATTGTTGCAACGCTTTCACGACTAGTTAAATTCTGTAAATAAGTAAAAGTTATCAGGATAATTATGGCGTTTAGGATAAATGTCGTAAACGGATTTAAGAGGTTCATAATTTTATTAATTTGATAATCAGTACGGCTAGAGGAATGATTAATTTGTTGATATTTATTTTTAATTACTTTTTCATTATTAAAAGATTTAATCGTCATTAAACCATTGAGTTCTTCTCTTAGTTCCCGGTTAAGTTCATCAGTAGTATTCTGTAAGGTGATAAATTTCGGAGTAGTATAGATGATTAAGAACAGGATAAAAGTAATGATTAAAAAGATACTGAGACCGATAGTTAAAAGTAGAAAAGAATTAGTGATATGAGCAAGTTTAAAGATTCCGAGGAAGCTGATTAGTAAAGCGGAAATTAAATTTTTAAAACCGATATTAAAAGTGTTTTGAATATTAGTAATATCATTGGTAGAACGGGTGATTAAACTAGAAATAGTAAAGTTATGCAGATGGGTTTCGGAAAAAGAAAGAATTTTATCATAGATGGATAATCTTAAAGAAGAAGCGATATTGGCACTGCATAGGGAAGAGATATAACTGATGATAATTGATAGCAAAGTGATACCGATAATCGTTATAAACATCAATAAACCGGCGTGGTAAGTACTTTTTAAATCTTTACTAATGCCATATACGAGGATTTGGTTCATCAGTTCGGGAAGATAAAGTAAAAGGAGAGAGTTAATGATGATAAAAATAATGATAAGAATGAGTAATAATTTATTTTCTTTAATTATTTTTTTTATCATATGACTCCCACCCTGTTAGATTAATTATATTATTTATTGGGCTTAAAAGCAAATTTTATCTTTCTTTTTCCTTTAAAATGCGTTATTCTATGATATAATCTTTTTAGGAGTTGAGAAATATGCGTGAATTAAGCGAACAAGAATTAGTCAGAAGAGAAAAAGCTAATAAATTAAGAGAGTTAGGATTAGATCCTTTCGGACATAAATTTGTTAGAACGGGGTATGCAGCGGAGTTAAAAAATAAATACGCAGATGTTACTCACGATGAATTAGAAAATTTGAATGATACTACAACCGTAGCAGGTAGAATTATGTTTATTAGAAAAATGGGAAAAGCTTCTTTCTTTAGTATTAAAGATAAGACCGGGTCAATCCAAATATATATTTCTATCAATGATATTGGGGAAGATGCTTACAACCTCTTTAAGAGTGCCGATATTGGCGATATCGTCGGGGTTTATGGAAAGATTATGAAAACCCAAACAGGTGAGCTAACAGTTAAGTGTTTGGAATATACCCATTTAGTTAAGGCCTTAAGACCACTACCGGAGAAATTCCACGGACTTACTGATATCGAAGAAAGATACAGAAGAAGATATGTCGATTTAATTATCAATGATGAGTCGAAGAGAATTGCTTTTTTAAGACCAAAGATTATTAGATGTATTCAAAATTATATGGATAACCAAGGATTTACGGAAGTCGAAACACCGATCTTATCGACATTACTAACCGGTGCTAGTGCGAGACCTTTTATTACCCATCATAATACCCAAGATTTAGATATGTATCTAAGAATAGCTTTAGAGTTACCTTTAAAGAGATTGCTTGTCGGAGGAATGGAAGCCGTTTATGAAATAGGTAGAGTATTTAGAAATGAAGGAATGGATCCAAAACATAATCCGGAATTTACCTTGATGGAAGCTTACTTAGCTTATAGTGATTTAGAGGGTATGATGAACTTAACCGAGGAAATGTTCCAAACGATAGCACGAGATGTCTTTGGCAAGATGACTTATAACTTTGGGGGACACGAAATAAATCTTGAGGAGCCTTGGAAAAGAATTAGTATGGTTGAGGCGATAAAAGAAGCTACCGGCATCGACTTTAAAAAAGAAATGAGTGTGGAAGAAGCTTTAGAGTTAGCCAAAGAACACGATATCGAGGTAGCCGAACACGAAAAAAGTGTGGGCCATATCATCAATTTATTCTTTGAAAAGTATGTCGAAGAAACTTTAATTCAACCAACTTTCTTATATGGTCATCCAATTGAGATATCACCACTTACAAAGAAGAATCCGGAAGATGGAAGATTTGTCGACCGTTTCGAATTATTCATCGCCGGTAAGGAATTTGCGAATGCTTATACCGAACTTAATGACCCAATCGACCAACTTGAGAGATTTGAAGATCAATTAAAAGAAAGAGATTTAGGTAATGAGGAAGCTAATGATATCGATATGGATTTCGTCGAAGCTTTAGAGTATGGAATGCCTCCAGCTGGCGGAATTGGTTACGGAATTGACCGCTTATGTATGTTATTCTTAGAACAAGAATCAATTAGAGATGTTTTATTATTCCCAACAATGAAACCGGTTAATAATTCTAAACAAGATTAATTAAAGAAGAAAATTTCGTGAAAGATGAGGAAATTTTCTTTTTTTAGAGAAAATTGTGTTATAATTTTTTAGAGGAGGTAGAGTTATGAAAAATATCGAGAAAAAGGAAGAAACCAAGAAGAATTATACACCATTTAAGATTATTGCGGTTATGGCTTTAATATTTGTTGTAATGGCTTGCTTTGTGAAAAGTGCTTATTTCCAAGATGGACAATATCTAGAGTCATCATCTTCAACTTTGTTTGGGATTGGTGGTCTAGTAGGTTATGCGATACCTATGATGTTTTATCACTTTGGATTACAGACAGTATTCTTACTTAGTGTTGGTGGCTTATATGGAATATTGAGTAGAACTAGTGGTTATAAAGCAATAGTAGATAAAATTGGTAAATGGGTTGAGAAACATAAAGTTGTTGCGGTGCTTGTTATATCTTTAATATTTGCTTTATTAACGAGTATTATTAATGATGTAACTATTCTATTCTTATTTATTCCTTTCGCAATTAGTGTTTTAACTAAAGGAAAAGTTGATAAGATAGTGGCATTTTGTACGACTTTTGGTTCTATATTTGTCGGAATGGTTGGACCAACTATTGCCGGTTATGGCGTTGGGGATTTATATGAAGCGATGAACGTCGACTATGGCAGTAATAGATTAGTGCAAATACTCGTTCTAATGATAGCTTATGCATTATTAAATTTATTCTCTATAATGCGGGTTAAAAACCAAGGCCGAAAAGCCGAATTAGTCGAAGATACTTATGAGGTAGAAGAAAAATCGAATAAGATTAGTGCGGTGCCAATAATGGTATTAGTACTAGCGATTCTTGCGACTTTTATCGGATTTGGATTATCAAAATATGTCTTTGATAAATCTAGTCCAATGTTAATATTAGGTTTAACATTTGTATTTACTTATTTAGTATTCTTTGTTCTCTATTTTTGGTTATCTAAAGCAGAAAATAAGAGAAAATGGCCTTTAATTGTCGGTTTAGTTTCTTTAGTATTCATTATTTTATTGGGATACGTCAATTGGTCACAAGTAACCGAATCGACGATATTTACTGATTATAATAATTGGTTAACTAAAGAGGTAACCATTACGGTTGAAGAAACCAGTGATTTAGGTGTTACGACAGAAGTCCAAAAACCAATCCTCGGTTATTTAATCGGTAGTACATCGGAATTTGGTAATTTAGGAATATATGTAGCCATAATCTACGTTGTTTTATTTGCCATCTTTATCGGTTTATCTTGTAAGTTTAACTTTAATGAGATATTGAGTTATTTCTTCGATGGTGCGAAAAGGATTGCCGGACCGGTAGCTATATTCTTATTTGCCAAAATAATTACGGTATGTTCAAGTGGGGTACCAATAATCAATAATATGGTTTATAAATTAACGAATATAACGAGTGAGTTCAATGTTTACATCTTGATATTGGTTGCTTTAGTGGGAATTATCTTGAGTGGTGATATCAGTTTCTTTGTGGCACACGTTGGAACTTATTTAGGAACGATATATGCCGGAAATGCAAGTACTGCCGCGTTAATTGTCAGTACGATATTTGGTTATGGACAATTTATATTACCAACAGGTATATTATTGTTAGCAGGATTAAGTTATTGTAAAATCGGCTATGGCGAATGGTTTAAATACATATGGAAATATCTTCTAGGTCTCTTAGCTATTTTAGTAATTTTATTCTTAATATTCTAAGCACCGTATGGTGCTTTTTTCTTGGTTCAATGACAATAGGATAAGGAAAAATCATCTTTTTTGATTAAAAAATAAAGTTAATCATCATAATATTAGTGAGGTGATTAATGATGTTTGAAAACTTTGGTAAAGAAGGATGTAATATTTTACAAGATGCGGAAAATGAAATGTTAGAATTATACCATCCGTATGTTGGGAGTGAACATTTATTATTAAGTTTATTAAAGAATGATGAGTACACAAGTCGAGTATTTGCTAAGTACGGAGTAAGTTATCAAAGTTTTAGAAATGAGTTAATTTCAGTAGTTGGTGGGGCGAGTAAGAAAAGTGAATACATTTTATATACCCCATTATTAAGAAGAATAATCGATAGTGCTTTAAAGATGGCGGAAGAAGAAAACGAAGGAAGAGTTACCGGGGAATATCTAATTAGAGGACTAATCGAAGAAAGCGATGGAATAGCTATTAGATTATTAAAGAATATGGATGTCAATTTAAAAGAAATTAAAGAGCAATTAAATATTACCAAAGAGATAACCGTTTTAAATGAATATGGGAATCTACTGACCGGGGAGAACGAAAAACTAATTGGAAGAGATAAAGAAATAGAAGAAATATTCAATATTCTTTTAAAGAAAAATAAAGCTAATCCGTTATTAGTGGGTAAAGCTGGTGTTGGAAAAAGTGCTATTGCGATGGAAATAGCAAGAAGAATAACTATAGGAGAAGTACCAACTAAATTACTAGGTTATCAAGTATATAATTTAAGTTTAGCTTCTTTAGTAAGTGGGACAAAATACCGGGGAGATTTTGAAAACCGGATGGAAGATATTTTAAAAGAAATTGAAAATAATAAGATAATTTTATTTATTGATGAAATTCACGGAATAATCAATGCTGGTAGTGCGGAGGGAGCAGTCAGTGCTGCTGAGATATTAAAACCCTATTTAGCTAAAGGAAAAATCAGAATTATTGGAGCAACAACGGAAAGAGAATATAATCAGTATTTAGTTAAAGATAAAGCTATTGCTAGAAGATTTGATGTCGTAAGATTAAGAGAACCAAGTATGAGTGAAACTTTGGAGATATTGAAGGGAATTAAAGATGAGTATGAAGAGTTTCACGGGGTCGAAATAAGTAATGCGGTATTAAATGAAATCGTTATTTTAAGTAATCAATATATGAAAGATAAAGCTAATCCGGACCGAGCGATCGAACTTTTAGATTTAACGTGTGCTTCCGTGCAAGATAAAGATATATTACGAAATTTAAAGAGGGAGAAGGAAATAGCGGTAGTCAATAATGATTATGAACAAGCCCAAAGAATTACTAAGAAGATAATTAAATTAAGTAAAGTAAAGACGGAGATTAGGGTTGAAGATGTTTATAAAGTTTTAAATAATAAGTTAGGTATTAATGCTTTAGAGAGTAAAGATATAATGAAGAGAGTTAAAGAGAAGCTAGAAGCAATTATTGGTCAGGATGAGGTTAAAACACGGTTATATAATCTAGTAAATTATAAATTAAATCATCACGGAGTGTTGTCAGCATTACTAGTGGGACCAACCGGGGTCGGCAAGACGGAGAGTGTAAAATTAATTGCGGAAGGATTGGGCGTTAATAATTTTTTACGATTAGATATGAGTGAGTACAATTTAGAAACATCTATTAATAAGTTAATCGGTGTAAGTTCAGGATATGTCGGATATAATGATGGTCATGAATTAGAAAAGATTAAATTAAAACCTTATTCAGTAATACTAGTCGATGAAGTCGAAAAAGCCCATCCTAAAGTCTTAAATTTATTCTTACAAATCCTAGATGAAGGATTTATTACCGATGCAATGGGAGATGTTATCGATTTTAGTAATACTTTAATATTTTTTACGAGTAATTTAGGAATTAAGAAGATGGTGGGATTTAAAGAAAGTTTTAATAATGATTTAGAAGAATTCTTTACGCCGGAATTACTAGGAAGATTTGATGAAATATTAAGATTTAAAGAGGTAACTAAAGAGGATGTCTTAAAGTATATTGAAAAGTATGTACCTAATAAAAAGGATAATTTAGAGGAGATATTAAAAAGAAGTAATTATGAAAAATATGGACTAAGAAATATTAAAAGAGTAATAAGGACACTAGAAATGGAAGAAATGGCATATAATTAAATATGTTTTTTTGCTTTTAGGAGAAATATTTGGTAAAATGTAGGGGTGGTGACATATATGAAAATATATAATAGTTTAACAGATAAAAAAGAAGAATTTGTGCCGATTAATCCGGGAAAAGTGACAATGTATGTTTGTGGACCAACGGTCTATAATTATGTTCATATTGGCAATATGCGGCCGGTGATTACGTTTGATATGGTCTATAACTATTTTAAATATTTAGGTTATGAGGTAACTTATGCGAGTAATTTTACGGATGTCAATCCGAAGATTATCGCAGCTGCTAAAGAGTTAGGCATTACCGAAAGAGAAGTAGCAGATAAATTTATTAAAGCTTATATGGATGATTTAAGTAGTTATAATTGTAGCAAGATTGATTACCGACCAAGAGTTATTGAACATATGGAAGATATCTTTAATTTTATAAAAGCATTGATTGCTAAAGATATGGCTTATGTAGTCGATGGCGATGTCTATTTTAGAGTAAGTAAAATTAAAGATTATGGAATATTATCTAAGCAGAATGTCGAAGAATTAATTAGCGGAGCAAGAGTAGAAATCGATGATAAGAAAGAAGATCCTTTAGATTTTGCTTTATGGCGGAAGACGACGGAAGGTGAGCAGTTTGAATCTCCTTGGGGAGTAGGCATTCCCGGATGGCATACCGAGTGTGTCGTAATGATCAATAGTTTATTTGGGAGCAAGATCGATATTCACGGTGGGGGCGTCGATTTAAAATTTCCGCATCACGAAAATGAGATAGCCCAAAGTATGGCTTTAAATAATACCCATTTAGCTAATTATTGGCTGCACAATGGCCATATAAATGTCGATGGGGAAAAGATGAGTAAGAGTTTAGGAAACTTTATTCTAGCAAAGGATTTTATCAAAATGCATAGTGCAAATGTCATAAAGATTGCTATGTTTAAGACCCATTACCGCTTACCACTTAATTTTACGGATGAGGTATTTAATGAAGCGCAAGTAATTGATGAAAAGATTGCTAATGTATTAAAGCAAGCGAATGTAGTTATTCAGTTAAATAATCTTGAGGTCGGTAAAGTTAAGACGGATGAGAAGATTAACGCAATAATGGATGAAGATTTTAATACTCCTAATTTAATTACTTATTTACTAGATTTAGTTAAAGACTTAAATAATGCTCTAAGAAAAAATGAGACAATAGAGGAATTATATGATAGAATAGTATTAATAAATCAAATACTTGGATTAAAGTATGATTTATTAGTGATGAGTGAAGAAGATAAAGAATTGTATAAGAAATGGTTAGAATATCGTAGTAATAAAGATTTTATTAATGCGGATAAATTAAGAGAAATATTAATGAATAAAGGAATATTATAGGAGGAAAAATGGATTTAATTTTATTATTAATTATTTTAATAGTTCCGGCAGTAGCACAGTTTAAAGTAACTAGTAGTTATAGTAAATATAAAGGAATTAAGAATAGTCAAAATATCAGTGGTTTTGAGGTAGCTAGAAAGATATTAGATGCCAATGGCTTAGAGAATATTCACGTTGTTGAGGTGCAAGGAGAACTTACAGACCATTATGATCCGAAAAGAAAAGTAGTAAGATTATCGACAGATATATTTCACGGAGAGACGGTAGCAGCGATGGCGGTGGCGGCACACGAATGTGGGCACGCGATTCAAGATAAAGAAGGATATAGTTATATGCGTTTTAGAGCAATGATTTTTCCGGTAGTTAATGTGGCAACAACTTTTTCTTATATCGTCATCTTATTAGGATTATTATTTCAAGCCCTTAACTTAGTATGGTTAGGGATTGCGATGACAGGAACAGGTTTAATTTTTCAATTAGTGACTTTACCGGTAGAATTTGATGCTAGTAAGCGAGCTAAAGGCATAATTGCGACGATGGGTATGGCTTCTGATGGGGAAAACGTCGGAGTTGCTAATATGCTGCAAGCAGCAGCGATGACCTATGTTGCGGGAGTTATTGCTAGTGCTTTACAAATTCTCAGATTAGTATTGATATTTGGAGGAGATAGAAGGGACTAAAGTCCTTTTTATTTATTAGGATATGAAAGTTAATAAAATGAAAGATCCGGTATTTTATCGAATAGTTAGGCCAATAATTACTTTTCTTTTTAAAATATTTTATTTACCAACGATTAGGGGTAAAGAAAATATTCCGAAGAGGGGTAGAGTTATCCTAGCAGGTAACCATACAAATAACTTGGATTGTTTATTACTGATAAGTTCAACGAAAAGATGTATTCATTTTCTAGCTAAAGATTCTTTATATAAAGGATGGAAAAAAGGAATATTTAAAAATATGGGAATTATTCCAGTGGACCGGAGTAAGAAAAATAAAGAAGCAATGGACTTAGCTAGAGAATGCTTAAATAACGATTTAGTTATTGGGATATTTCCGGAAGGAACGATCAATAGAACTAATGAGGTAATAATGCCTTTTAAAATGGGGAGTGTAAAGATGGCGAGTGATACGGATAGTATGATAGTTCCTTTTATTATTACGGGAAAGTATAAATTATTTAGAAAAAAAATCAATATAGAGTTTTTAAAACCAATCAAGATAAATAAAGTTAATTTAGAAGAAGAAAATGAGCGTCTGATGAATATTATTAAAGAAGGATTGGAAGGGAGAAAATAAGATGGGATTTATTAACCGTTTACTATTAAAAATATTTAAGAAAAAAGGACCGGAAAGTCCGTGGTTAGCTTATTATTCCGAAGAAGATCGAAGTATTAAATTTACGGATAAATCGATTTATGATTATTTGGAAGATTGTGTAGGTAAGGATTTAGATTTCTATGCCCTAAATTATTTTGGGACAAGAATTACTTATGGGGAAATGTTTAAAAGGATAGAATTAATTGGAAGAAGTTTAAGAAGTTTAGGAGTTAAAAAGGGTGATATTGTAACGATTTGTATGCCAAATACTCCGGAAGCGGTCGAAACCTTTTATGCGATTAATTATATTGGCGCCGTTGCCGATATGATTCATCCCTTATCAGGAGCTTTAGAGATAAAGCATTATTTACAAGAGTCGAAATCGCGGATTTTACTTTTATATGATGCTGATTATGAAAAAGTAAAAGATCTATTAGAAGATACAGCAGTTTATAAGACGATTATTCTTTCCGTTAGTGAATCGATGCCAAGAATGTTAAGTATTGGTTATAAATTAACGCAGGGATTAAAAATAAAGAAACCAAAAGTTAATGATAAAGACTTTATGAGTTGGGAAGAATTTTTAAATTTAGGTTATGGTTATAAAAAAGATGTTAAAGTAAGTATGGCTAAAGAAGATTTAGCAATTATCTTACATAGTGGAGGAACAACAGGAACACCCAAGGGCATTATGATTAGTAATTATGCCTTTAATGCTTTAGCTCAACAAAGTAGTATCAATGTTATTGAGGTAAGACCGCAAGATAAGATAATGACGATTTTACCAATTTTCCACGGTTTTGGGTTAGGAGTATGTGTACATACGCCTTTATGCTTAAGAGTCGAGGTTATCTTAATTCCGGAATTTGAAGGAAAAAGATTTCATAAAACGATTCAGAAATATCGCCCAAATATTATCGCGGGAGTTCCAACATTATGGGAAGCAATGCTAAGTAATAAAAGATTTGAAGAGGTTAATCTATCTTGTTTAAAGTATGTGATTAGTGGTGGCGATTTCTTAACTATCAATATGGAAGAAAGAATGAATAATTTTTTAAGAAGCCACGGAGCGAGCATTGCCATAACTAAGGGGTATGGAATGACGGAGAGCGTCGCCGCAACTGCTTATACCTTTGAGGGAACGAATGAACCGGGTTCAATTGGTATTCCGATGATCAATAATGATTTTTGTATATGTGCACCGGATAGTATCGAGCCTTTACCATATGGGGAAGAAGGAGAGATATGTGTCAATGGTCCAACACTAATGATGGGTTATTATAATAATGAAAAGGAAACTTTAAATGTTTTAAAGAAACATAAAGATGGCAAGATATGGTTACATACTGGCGATATTGGTTATATTGCTCCGAATGGGGTTATCTATTTTACGCAAAGATTAAAAAGAGTAATTATTTCTAGTGGGTTTAATGTTTATCCGAGTGCAATTGAAGAGGTTATCAGTAAACATCCAATGGTTAAAGCTTGTTGTGTCATCGGTGTTCCGCATCCTTATAAAATGAATGTGGCGAAAGCTTTTGTCGTATTAAATGATGGGGTAGAACCTAGTGAGAAATTGAAAAAAGAAATTCGCGATTTATGTAAAAAGGAATTAGCAGTTTATTCCGTACCTAAAGAGATTGAATTTAGGAGTAGTTTACCCCAAACTTTATATAAGAAAGTAGATTATAAAGCTTTGGAAAAAGAAGAAAAGGCATTGAAGAAAAATGAAGAAGTTAAATGAATGGGGTTATAAATTATTAAAACCGATATTAGGACCCATATATAAGTTATATTATCATCCGCAAATTATCAATAAAGAGGTTATTCCGCAAAGGGGACCAATACTAATTGTAGGAAATCATAAACATTTAATGGACCAATGTTCTATTATTGTGGCAACTAAAAGAGTAGTTCATTATATGGCTAAAAAGGAATATTTTGAGGGTAAGTTTGCGTGGTTTTTTAAGATAACTGGTTGTATCAGTGTCGATAGAAGTACCCACGATGATGAAGCTAAATCACTGGCAATAGCGGTATTGAATAAGGGGGGTGCTGTTGGCTTGTTTCCGGAAGGAACGCGGAATAAGACGGAAGAATTCTTGTTACCTTTTAAATTTGGGACAGTAGCAATGGCCCAAAAGACCAATGCGACGATAGTACCATTTGGAGTAACAGGTGATTATAAGTTTAGAAGCAAAAACTTAAAAGTAAGATTTGGTACACCTTTTAAGGTTGGGGACATGAGTTTAGAAGAAGCTAATCAAAAACTATATGAAGAGGTTAGTAACTTAATGAAAGCTAATTTGCAATAGACTGAATTAAAATGTAAATTCTCTAAAATTAAAAAAAAACAAGTTATAGAATAAAATTCCCGATTTTCTTGGGAAT